>NZ_JAOWDO010000072.1:139981-142018 GCF_030336535.1 Citrobacter sp. Ce006 | reverse complement strand
ATATTGGCAAGCTCCGGTGCCGATGCACCCGCCAGCGCCGCGCCAATATCACCGCCAGCCAGCCCCTGCAGAGCGCCTACGGCAGCCTGAATACCCCGCTGAATATCGCTAACCGTTCGCCCATCGGGTAGTTTACCGCCCCTTCCACTTGGTATTTCTTTAATTTCTGTGGGAGATAAGGCATCGAACTCTTTATTAGCAGCATTACTACCACCTGTTCTTTCGAAAAGTTTTGAACGCCCTGTAGTTTCAGGCCCCTTCGATGATGTCGAGGTTAAATCCTCAACAGTAATATTTTGCTTTTGACTGTTCTGCGCATTCTCCTCATCCTGCGGCTCCCAGCCGCCCGGCGTTCCTGAACCTGCACCACCAAATTCAGCCTTCTCAGCATCCGTCAGGTTATTGCCCGCATTCGGCCCTTCTGTCTGCCCTACATCATCAGCAGAACAGGCCCGACCGAAGGAACACTGGGTCGCTTTATCCAGCGCCTCCTTCATTTCTTTCAGCTTCTTGTCCAGGGCCGTTGCTGTTGGCATCGTTCACCGCATCGCCGGTATTGTTGCCTGCGACCGGTGGCGGCGGAGCTGGGATTGCCAGCGCATTATTCTCAACAACAACTCGATCCTGTGCACATTGCTGTGATGAAACAGTTTTGCCCTGTGCTTTCCGTGAGTTACAGCGGTTTTTCCCTGTTGCATTTTCTCCACGTTTTTTTTGCGTTGTTACCCTGTCCCGCTGTTGAGAGGAAAACCGTGTAAAGCTATGGCAGATGACGCGCAAAAAAAATCCCGGCATAATGGCCGGGATTTGCAAGCTTTCCCACTATTTCTTGATTCCTAAACGGAACATATCAGTTGGGAATAAAGGTTGTATTATCACTTCATCATTAAAAATGAATAATTTGGGCGATAAAGCTGTTACGTCATAGATATTTTCAGCGATTAATCTTAGATTTGACCTAAAAACTGGAATACTTGCATCATCTGCAAAGACAAACATGTCATCGTTTTTTACAGAGTTTGCACTCAATAGCTCATCAAAACTCTCATAATCAGAATGCCTGATCTCTGACCAAGTAACACTTCCTTTCGCGAGAGGATACTTATTTAAAATGCCCAGAGCCTCCTGCTGAGCCAGCCCCTCTACTATATTAAAATCAGCACTCAGTGCTTCCCGACACTCATCAAATAAAGTCATTTGCTCTACCTGTTTAGCTGTTTCAATATTGTTTCAAAAGACTTTTCATTGCCTTCAAAAGGTATGACTTGCTTCACCGCTTTTCCAGGGCCTTTACCCTGCGAGTAATCCCATATATTGATGTGTGTGCCTTTTTCAGGATCATAATCAACACGCCAACCAACTTTTCCGTCGCTGGATTGCCGCCCTATGACTTTCCCATTACCAGCGCTGACTTCCAAACGTCCGATAACTGGCTTAGAGTCCGCTCCTAAATTACCTACAAGATCCAATGCCTTGTTTCGAGCAGTTTCCCAGTTTTTCTCTGGCTTGAGGATTTGTTCAATTTTAGGCTGGGAATTCCCTTTAGCCTTACTAATTCCCCCAAATGCTGACGCCGCAGCGCTCGCGACTATTCCCGCCTGAACTTCATCCAGACCGTATTCTTTCTGGAGTGCTTCCGAGACTTTGTTGGTCGCGACAACCCCTTCGGCCTGCATTTGCTGCGCAAAAGTCGCCGTCAGATCGTAGACCATCTTGATCGGGATATCTTCACCCAGAGCACGATCTATTGCCTGCTTCACCGCCAGACTGTCAGTCAGTACATCACCGTATTTCTGCTGGCAGGTTGCCGGGCTAGCTGCACAGTCGCTGATCAGTTGCTTCTGCTGTGCCGTACTCAACTCTTCGTACTTTTTGATAATACCGCCGCAGTCACCGCCTTTCGCCTGACAGGACTTCATTTCAGCGGACCAGGCATCTAACTGCTTACTGCTCAGATAGTTATTCTCAACTGCGTTTTTACCAGACTGCGCACCCGTTGTCGTGCTTTTCGAATCACCACCGGCCAGATTACCTGCC
>NZ_JAOWDO010000072.1:0-139864 GCF_030336535.1 Citrobacter sp. Ce006 | reverse complement strand
ATATTGGCAAGCTCCGGTGCCGATGCACCCGCCAGCGCCGCGCCAATATCACCGCCAGCCAGCCCCTGCAGAGCGCCTACTGCAGCCTGAATCCCCCGCTGAATATCGCTACCCGTGCCGTATTTTGCCTGCTCGGTCTTATATGCCGCTGAGTTCCGTAGTTGCGTCTGGTATCTTGCTTTTTCTTCATCACTGGCGTTCACATCCGGCTCAGGAATACCTTCCTTTGCCAGCGCTTTTTTACCCGCATTCAGGCCATTTATCTCACCCTGCGTCCTCGCGATATCCGCCGCCTGGTTACCTATCTGGCCTATCAGTTGCACTTCCTGCAGGCGCTTCTGCTCTTTTTCCTTGTCAAAAATCGGACTGATGCTGCCGTTTGCATGCTCCGCATCACGGCTCAGACCGGCGACATCCTGCTTCTGATTTTCCGTGTCGCGAACCGTTATCGTCCCCTCACTCACCGCCGCCTGCGTTGTTCCTTCCGCATGCCCACTGCTGCCACCTCCGGCAATCAGGGCGTTCGCCAGATTACCCGCGAACTGTTGACCAATACTGCCCCCTGTACTGATCCCTCCCCCCTGGTGCTCCACTTTGTAATCTGCCTGATTGTGGATATCGCCAAAGCCCAGCGTGCCCGTATCCAGACTGTTTTTATCCGCCGAACCGGTAGAAGCAATGACCGCGCCATCCAGTTGGGTATGCTTGCCCACTGTGATATCAAAGCCACCGTCTCCCGCGAAGATGCCACTCTGCTCCTGCACTGAATCAAAGTCGCTCTTCATCCTGTCGCGGCTGGCATTAAGACTTGCGGAAGCGGTCCCCGCGCCGAAGGTGTACCCCACTCCTCCGCTCACGCTGTTCTGTTTACTGTCGTAGTGGTCGCTATCTTGTGTGCTGGTTATCGTCAGATCGCGGCCTACATCCGCCGTCACCTGTTTGCCATTGACCTGCGCACCAGCAAGCGTGGTATCCCGCCCGCTGTGTATCGTGACCTGATTACCCGCATCCACCGTGGTTTCATTCTGCCAGGTACCGTTGCCTTTCTCATGCCCTTTGCTGCTGTTGGCGTTCGCCGAGACGCTGATCCCCGCACCACCAGAGCCCACGCCGATACCCACGCCAATACTGCCACCGCTGCTACTGTTTTTACCGGTTGTCAGTTGCGTATCCTGTGAAGCGATGAGATTCACGTCCCGGGCGGCATCCAGTGCCACATCCTTACCGGCCTTCACTTCACTACCAGCAATAGTAATATCGCTACCTGTGGACGTGATATTGACGCTGTTGCCTGCGTTCAGAGTACTTCCCGTCGTTGAATCCTGCTCACTATGGGAGGTCGATTTTGAGGACTGTGAGCCCAGAGAGGCACTAATACCTATCGTATTGGTATTGTCTTTAGCGGTCCCTTTCGCCTGATCCAGAGCCACGGCCTGGCCGGCTTGTACTCCGGAGAGCACTGCCTGCGTGCCCTGCAGTGCCGCCAGTCGGGAATCGCTGCTTTGTTTTGCCCCCTGCGCTGCTGAAACCGCGCTGTTCACCGCACTGCCAGCAGCCCCCGACAGCGCCACCGTCAGTCCGCTGGTTTTCTGCTCAAACTTCTCATCACGGGTGCGTTTGTCATGACCCGGTTCAATAAGTACGCTGTCGCCGCGAACAGCAATATCTTTCTGGGCGATGATATCCGCGCCGCCGATATGTGCCTGCTGGCCTGCGGTGATACTGACGTTGCCCCCCGTTGAGCCGACAGTGCTGAAGCTCTCGCTTTGGGTGGTGCCTTGTTCGCGCAGATCGTGCGTCGTTTTACTGCTACCGATGGTGAAACCGATCCCGCCCGACCCCATCAGACCGCTCTTTTTAGTCTCTTTAAAGCGCCATGAGGTATCCGTATTGGTGGCAGCAACGATATCCACATTGTTGCCAGCCCCCAGCGCCACATTGCCGTCACCGGCAACGGCTGAGCCCTGTACCAGAATGTTATTCCCGGCGGCGACCGTCACATTGTTCCCACTCAGCAGCGCGCCTTTTTCCCGCGTAGCGCTGTCTTCTTCAATCGTATGGGTAGTCTTTTTACTGAGGAATCCTTTTTTGGTTTTCGTGGTTTCCTGGTAGTGATAATCGCTCTCTGTGGCGGTCGTAAGATTCACATCCCGGCCTGCCGTTACGCCGATATCGCCCTGCGCCGTAACATCCGCTGCCTGTGCGTTTACATCACGCCCGGCAATAATGACGGCGTCGCCGCCGCTGGCAATTTCCGTTCCCTGCTGGCGTACGGCGTCATTGACCACGGTTTTCTTCTTCGCACGATAACTGTCGCCGTCTGTCGTTGCGTCAGCCAGCAGGTTGACATCTCGCCCGGCCAGCAGACCGACATCATTCTCCGCAGCCAGCCCGGTCGCATGGGAATTAATATCCTGGCCCGCTTTTAACACCAGATTGTCACCCGCTGACACGGTGGTACGGGAAAGTCCTGTGCTGTGCGATTCACTGCCGCCGTTACGGCTACTTTGCTGAGTGGTGGCCGCATTCAGATTAAGATCGTTACCCGATGTAAGCTGAGCATTCCCCCCCGCGTTAACATCGCTGGCGGTGACGTTGAGGTTATTCCCGGCATTGATACCGAGCTTACCGCCCGAACTGATGGTGCTACCCTGCCAGTCCACTGACGAACGGCTAGTCTCGGTTATCCAGCGTCCGGAGTGGCTCCGTGCATCGTTAATCTGGTTGGCATTTACCGCAATATCTCCCCACGCCTCCATCAACAATGAACCGCCCGCAGAGAGATTGGCGCCCGTAACGGTGATATCTTTGCCTGCCGAGAGCGACAATCCGTCCTGCGCGGTAATGGATGCCGTAGACCCCAGCAACGTATCTTTAAAGCTCACATTGCGGTATTTGTCCCTGGCACTCACATCAATCTGTTCCGCCAGCGTCAGGTTATTGATGTTGCCGCCCAGGCTTTCCAGCGCCACCGTTTTTCCGCTGATGGCGGAGCTGACGTTATTAATATCACCCCTCGCGCTCAGGTCGAGATTACCCCCGGCCTGCATCAGACTATTGTTAAGGTTGTTAATACTGTTTTGGCTGTCGAGAGTGAGATCGTTTCTCGCCAACAGCGTACTGCCGGAGTTGGTGATATTCCCGCTAGTCAGTTGGACATTATTCCCGGCAATGACGCTACCGTTGTTCACGGTGATATCTTTCGGCGAGAGATACAGCTTCGGTATCATTACTGTCTCACCGTTGACGGTCGCGGCTTCCCACCACAGCATGCTGTGCTCAAGGGACGCTATTTGATCGGCCGTCAGCGCCACGCCAAATTTCAGTCCCAGCGACTGCTGGGTACTGGCAGCGCTATCCATCAGATAACGCATCTGATCAAGGTCAGAACCAATACCGTTGATATATCGACTTCCCGTCTGATTCAGCATGGCGTTACTGACATAGCGGGTATCAAACGCCGCATCACCGAGGAAGCGGTAGTCATATTCCGGGTTCAGTTTGAGACGATCGAGCATATAGGCCGACCCAAGGAACTGGTTTTGATCGGTATACGCAATATTGGTTTCACGCGGCGCTTCGCCAGGTTTGATACCCAGCATTGCATTCAATTCACCAAACAGGCTGGGATCGAGCTGACCAAGACCGTTCAGTTTCGGATTAACGTTGATCAGGTACGGGCTTTTCGGATCGTCAGAGACGACGAAATACCCGTTGTTTCCGGAAGGTAACGGATACGAGCTGGTATCCACCGTTTTGCCCTGATTTTGCCCGGCGGCATTCACGCCCTTCTCGCCTGGGTTAATCAGGCCATTGAGTTGACCGAGGCTGGCGTTACCTTTCTGCGTGGTAGAAACAGGGTTGAGCGTAGAGTCTGATACGCCACCGCTTTCCAGCGAGCCTCCGCCGTTAATCTGCTGCAATGCGTCATGCAGTCGATCGTTCCACTGTGGGGAACTGACGCTCACCGTGTCATTGCCAGCCAGTGCCTGCTTTTGCACCCCATTACTGATGGTTTGGTTGCTGAGGGTGTTGAGGGTAGGCACAGAAATAGTGGTGCCGACTCCACTGTTCGCCGTGATGCTGGTATTACTAATGTCATTAGTGAAAGTCGCTGTAATATTCCCACCCGCACTAATCACTGAGCGGTATGACTCACTATCAGCTGTAAACTCCTTTTTAATTTCCCCTAAAACATACGGAACCCCGATGTATTCGAAGCCATCTTTATTGGGTATAACCAGTTCTCCGTAAGTATCAGTGGACTGATACCATTTACCGTATCTGGGATAGCCCTTAAGTCTCTCAGGGGTTAATTTGCAATTATCAGAGAACCACTCACACCGGTATTCAGCCTCTTGATAAACGATTTCATGCCCGGCTTCGGCAGAAAGATTATTCAACGAATCTCCTCTCAGTAATGCATCTCTGTCCGAAAGAATATGGCTTGCACGGTTATCCATTATTGTAGCGTTGATAACAATATCCCTACCTGCGGCAATACGTGCGGCATCCCCCGTAGCATTCGCTTCAACTATTGATTCACTTAATATAAAACGACGAATATCATTCCCAACTAAAAGATACTTATATGTATCGTGGCAGATCTGACTATTTCCGGCACAACTTTCTCCCCAATAGCTCCAGATAATATTTTCAGGTGATTTCAGCCATTCCTGCAGACTAAGCGCAACATCCGGCTTTTTCTTACCATCACCAATCGTGATTGGAAATAAAAATGGTCCCGAAGGTAATGCATTAGAAAATTCCTGCTTTCTCTGACTGAAAGTCAACCCATCCCGCTGGTTCAGCAGATGTCCTGTTTTGAGGGTGATATCACCGTTCTGGGTTTCGATATTGCCGGAGGTGTTGACCACTTCGCTGTTGGCATTGCCCGCAGCATCTCGCTGCATCCACAGATTGTTGCCCGCGAGGATATCGCCGCGCTGGTTGGTGATGGTGTTAGCATAAAGCGCCAGATTATTTGCCGCGTACAACAGCGCCGTATTGACGATGGCGCCCGGTGCATTGAGCGTCAGAGAGCCACGCGTTCCGGTGAAACCAGCGACTGAAATATTACCGCGACTGGTCAGCGTAATATCGCCACCGCCCTGTAACGTTCCGGCGGCATTGAGCGCCACGTTGCTGCCGCTGAGGTGGCTCGCACCGTTGCCCGTTGTAATTTGCCCGTTATTGCTGAGCTGTCCGCCCGCCGCCAGGTTGAGCGATTGCCCTTGAAGCACGCTACGGTTGTCGATAGCGCCATCGCTGGTAATGGTCAGCGTTTTACCCGCGGCAAACGCGCTTTGCGCAGTAAAACCATTCACCAGTTTCAGCGTCAGATTACCCAGCGCAACCACCTGTCCCAACGCACCCAGCCCGCGACTTTCAACGGACAGGTCGCCGCCGCTGAACAGTTTCCCGGCCGCATTCTGATTAACTTCGCTGGCATTCACACTCAACTGCGAGTTCCCTAACAGCGTACCGTTATTCGTCAGTTGCGCGTATTTCACCGACAGTTGACCGGCCTGCGCGGTTCCCTGGTTGGTAAACCGGGTCCCTGCAAGCGTGGCGCTGTCGGCCAGCCAGTTACCGTCATTGGTGGCCGTTGTCGCATTCAGAATGAGATTTGTCGCCTGTAACCAGCCTGCGCCGGAATACTGCGCCGTGGTCAGCGTCAGCCCCGCGCCGGAAAGTAGTTTGCCGTCATTGAGCGCGCGAGTTGTGGCGTTAAGATGAGTCTCTCCACCGCCCTGCATCAAACCGTAGTTGGACAGCACTGGCGTAGAAAGCGTCAGCCCCTGGCGGCTGACAATCTCCCCGGAAGCCTGGTTTATCAAATCACCGCTCAGCGACAGCGTTGCGCCATTATCCCCTTGTAGTCTTCCGCTGTTGGTCAATGCGCCGGTCGTCATGCCCAGCGTCGCACCCTGAATTTTACCCTCGTTGGTGACTGACGCCGCAGTCAGATCCAACGCGCCGCCGCTCAGCATACTGCCCGCTTTCTGCTGCCTGACCGCGCCGTTCATGGCAAGCGTGAGCGCATTTACGCCGCTAATCGCCGCGCTGTTATCAAGGGTTGTCCCCTTCAGCGTAAGATTTTTCGCCGTCCATTGCCCGGAGTTAGTCAGAGAAAGCGCCTGTAGCGTCGCGTTACCAAGGGCGGTAATTTTGCTGCCAGCCGCAGAAGTCAGGTTATTTGCGAGCGTAAGTTGCAGGGCGTCGGCGCTTTGTATTGCCCCATTGTTTGTCAGCGTTTGCGCACTGAGCAGAACGGACTGTCCCTGCCACGTGCCATTATTCGTCACATCGCCAGAAGTGAGTTTCAGCGCCCCCTGCGTCAGCAGTGAACCACCTGCTGCGTTAATCAATTCCTGTTGCGGTGAAGCCATCGCCATTCGCGCCATCAGACGCTGACGAGCCTCCAGCGTCAGGCTTTGCAGGCCGGTCAGCGTGCCCTGATTGTGGATCCGGTTTTGCTGCAGGGTCAGGGTATTTCCCTGTACCGTGCCACTGTTATCGAACTGTGCGCCGTCGAGCGTTACGTCGCTCTCGCTGAGCAGTTTTCCGCTGTTATCAAGCTGCTGCGCGGTTAGTGACATTCCGCCATGACTCATCACATCGCCTGATGTGGTAAGGCCGTTGTTTACAGTAGCCGTCAGATTACCCAGGCTTATCAGCGATCCTTTGTGCAGCCAGTTATCAGCGGTCAGCGTAAGCTGCTGCCCCTGCAGCGTTCCTTGCGTCGTTATATTGCCAGCATCAAAGGTCAACGCGCCGCCGCTCAGCGTACGGGAGGTTGTACCCGTCGTGAGAATATCACCAGACAGCGCAAGCCCGTTCGTCCCCTGCCACAGGCCTGAATTGTTTAACGTCGAGGCTGCAAGTGTCAGCCTGTCACCGGCAATACGTCCGGCGCTGTTGATATCATCAGCCGTAAGCGCCAGCGCGCCGCCACTTTGAATGTGTCCGGGGTTAGTAAGTCGCCCGGATAGCTTGCCTTCCAGGCCATGTAAACCGTTAAGCACGCCGCTGTTATTCAGCGAGTCGGCAGTGAATGTCAGGGTATTTCCCTGCAGTACGCCGGCGTTTTCCATCGCACCGGTATGCACCAACAGCGCATTACCGGCCAACCATTTGCCTGTAGCATCCGTGGTGAAGTTATTCGTAGAAACCGAGGTACTGTCATTACCCTGAACCAGACCGCTGTTACGGATGGATTTTCCATCCAGAGTGACACTTTTCGCCGCCAGCGTACCGCGGTTATCCAGAGAGGCGGTGTTTATCGACGCCCCCTGTTTCGCCACCAGGTTACCCTGGTTTTCAACTGAGTTTGCCAGCGTCAGGTCCAGGGAATTGGCCTGAATATCACCGGCGTTAATTAATGTGTTGCTGCGCAGCGTGAAGTTGGTATTTGTCAGCAGCAGACCGTGGTTTTCCAGCGAATCGAGGCCTAAATCCAGCCCCGCACCGCTAACCAACTGCCCCTGTTGGCCATTGAACAGATTGCGGGTGGTGAGCTGTAGCGCCGAATTACCCTGCATAATGCCGTTATTCATAAGCTCCGGCGCGGAAATGCTAAGGGATTTTGCTGCAATCGTTTTGTCGTTAAACAACTGCGCCGCAGCCAACTCGAACAGGTTGAGACTGCGCAGCGATCCCTGGTTATCCAGTCGCCCGTTAGCCTTAATTTTCAGGCTATCCAGTGCCTGAACGCTGCCGCTATTGTGCAGGTTATCCAGTCTAATCGCCGCCGTACGGCCCTCCAGTTGGCCATCATTTTCGAAACGTTTTCCGCTAAGCTGTAGATCTTCACCGCTGGTCACCTGCCCACCAGCAAGGCTAGTGAAGCGATTACCATCCCAGGCGAGCGCCTGATTCCCCTGCAGGATCCCACTGTTGCTGAGATCGCCGTGTAATGCCAGCACCTTCGCCGCCAGCATTCCGCTGTTATTCGCACTGGCGGCATGCACGGTCATACTTTGTTGACTGAGTACCTTGCCCTGGTTAGTGAACGCGTCGTGTACTGTCGCCGTTACCCCCGTTTCACCCAACGCATTACCGCTGTTTTGCCACGTATTTGCTTCCAGATTCAGCGTGCCGCCCTGCAGCAAGCCGGTGTTGTGCAGGGTCTGACTCTTCAGGCTCAATTCACCCACCGACAACACATTCCCGTCGTTTTTCACGTCCTGACTGTTCAGCACGAGCGTATCAGCAGCCATGAGTCCGAGGTTATCTGTCTGCTGTCCGTTAACAGATAATGACGTGTCCGCCAGCAGGCGCCCCGCGGCCTCGTTTTTTACCGTCGCATATTCACTTTGCAGATTAACGCCGTTAATTTCTCCGCCGTTAACCAACTGGCGGCCGTTGAGATGCAATGAACCGTCGGTGGTAATCAGCCCATGGTTGGTCAGATACGGAATATCCAACGCCAGAGAATGCCTGGCATAGAGCGAGCCGCCGCTAAGGTTATCTAACTTATCAATCTGCAGGTCCATTGCCGCGTTGCCCTGCATCAGACCGCTATTCACAACATGCTGACTGTGGAGAGTTAGCGTGTCGGCTATCAGAGAGCCGCTGCTGGTCAGCAGTTCAGGTGCAATAATCGAGATGCGTTCAGCGCTGGCGCTGCCGCTATGAGTCAGCGTCGCCGCGCTGAGCGTCAGGGTGTCTGCCAACAGTTCGCCATGGTTATCAACTGACTGCTGTGCGCTGAAACCAACGCGTGCCCCGGTGGATTTCCCGCCATGACTGAGCCTGTCAGCCGTCACATCCAGCGAACCTTTCGCCGCCTGTACGCCGTCCAGCATCACGCTGTTGCCGGTAATCGCAAGGTCCAGACCGCTCTGTAAATGACCGCCTTTGCCGGTAGTCAGTTGCTTTGCACCGACGTTAAGCGCACCGGCGGCATTAACCTGACCGTTCAGGTTAAGGTTTTGCGTAACGTTTAACCGTATGTCTTGTTGCCCGGCGATCAGCGAATCTTTCGCGGCAGTGAGGTTTTCAGCATTGAGCGTTACCCCCTGGTTGCCAGAGAGGACGCCATATTGTTCAACTGACGCGGCCTGCACCGTTAGAGTGCCATCAGAGAGCAACTTTCCACTATTACGCAGCGTGACATCTGCCCGGATATCCGCATCGTTTTTCGCGCTCAGGATCCCCTGCTGGTTGAGCGATGCCGTCTGAACTGAAAGCTGGCTGCCGCTCGCCAGCGTGCCCATATTATCCAGCGACCCGCTGCGGACCGATACGCTGTTACCCTGCATCAGACCTGTGTTACTAAGGCTGCTGACAGAAGTATCAAGACTGCCGATTGCCGCCAGTTGACCACCATTAACGAGGAGGTCACCGGAGAGAGATAAAGCATCTCCCGCATTAACCTGTCCCTGGTTGTTCATTTCGCTACCGGTCAGGCTTAATGCGCCTTTCGCATCGGCCCGACTGGCGTTATCCAGTGCTATGCGCTGCGCCTTCAGCGTTAATCCGTTACCTGCTGAGAGCAATCCCCCTTTCGCCGACAGATCGCCGTTACTGTTAAGGCTAACATCAGCATCGCTACCCAGCGTGGAACGGGTCAGCGTCAGTCCATGAGTACCCTCGACATCCAGTTTTTCTTTGCTGGTCAGGTTGCCGTCGGTGACTGTCAGCGAGCCGTCACTGCGCAGTGAGGTGTTTTTCTGGCTAACCAGAGTGGTTGCAGCAACGGCTACATCCTGTTTAGCAGCCACCTGCAACTCGCCAGCTGCGGCAATCCCGCCACCATCGATCGTCACCTTGCCATCGCTACCCAACTGCACGTTTGCGCCGCTGGAGAGATTTGCATCCTGTAGCGCTAACGCCCCGGTGCTGTTGATGGTCATCCCGCTTGCGGTCTTATGACTACCGGTTAGCGTGACGCCTTCGCCCCTGGCAGAAAGACCACCATTTGCCAGACTGTTGCCGATCGTTAATTTCCCGTTAGCATTGAGGGTGATATCACCCTGACGGGCATTCAGATTCCCGAGGTTGACCCCCAGCCCTTTCTCGCTGGAGACCAAATGAATTCGATTAGCATACATGCCGCCTAACGCGCCGGTATCAACCGCGATTTTCGGTGCTTCTCCTTCGCCATTTAGCGGGCTCGTCTGGCCATTCGCCGCAACGCGATTCGCCCCAGCGATAACTGTCAAATCTTTGGCGTGTAGCGCAGCATTGATTTCCGTGGCGCGAGCAATAATCGACACTGCATCGCTCTGGCTACCATCCAACCCCTTACCTTCGATGGTAATACTGCCCTTGCTTACATCCAGCGACTGCAGGTTGCCATTGGCGTCCAACACAGGTTTACCAGTGGTCAGGGTGGCGTTAGGCGTGTTGATAAATCCACAACCATTACAGGTAATGCCATAGGGGTTAGCGACCATGACGTTGGCGGCTTTCCCCGCGACTTCGGTATAGCCCTGCAGTTGCGAACGGTTAGCGCCGGTAACTTCGTTGATGATCCCTGAAGCTTCCTTTCCTGGCTGTAGGTTTGGGTTATTCTGGATAATGCCGCCGAGCTGAGTTTGGGTAAATTGCCCGGTCGCGTTGTTAAGGATCAGCCCCTCTTTTCCCACGTTGTAGTCGTTATATTTATTGTGTGAAATCCCGGACTGGTTCGGCGTGGCAATATTCACCACCGGAACACCATTGGCGGCTTTATCCATCTGCGTATTGCCTTCAGGCGTGATGACGGCAGCCATCGCCGGAAGCAGTGGTTGGGTAGCCAGCAGGAAACTCAACATGCCGCTTAGCAAACGCTGGGAAAAACGAACCGGATCCTTTTTCATCACCCTTGTTCCTTAAAATGCCACCGCAACGCGGTAATACACATTGAGATGATCCGGGGCCAGCCAGTCCGGATAGTTAACTGGCGTTCCTACGGTAAACTGAGTGGAAAACCAGCGACCTGAGCTGGTTAATCCCAGCGCAGCCCCCCACAACGTGCCGGAGGCATACCTGTCAACGCTATCCTGTTTCAGCCAGCCGCCGTCGAATGCCGCCATCGCGCCAATCTGTCCGAATACCGGCAGCGTAAACAGCGAATAATTCACTTCGTTGCGCCAGTAGCCGCCGTTATCTCCAGAAATGTATTGTTCTTTAAAACCGCGAACGGAGGTTTCTCCGCCCAGCGTCAGGCGTTCACTGCCGTAGAGTCGGTCCACAGACCATTGAAAATAGACGCTGCTAAGCCACCACAGTTTTTCTGCCAACGGGCGCTGAAAACTGCCATTGACGCTCCATTTGCGAAATTCCGCCCTTGGCACATCCCCCTGTTTATCGTTGTCATCCTCTGCGCCAAACCACGGCACGCCCTGGGTGAATGAAGGGTTAAACGTCGCAACGCCAGAAGCAATTTTTTGCGTATGGTTGATGCCCAGCGAAACGCTGGAAAGCTTGCGGCTACTGGTTTCCAGCAGGACATCATTCAATTTGTTACGGTTAATTCGATGCGTGAGACCCAGCGATGCAGCGGTCTTGACATCACCATTGCGAAACAAAACCCAGGATCCGTTCAACCGATGGGTTTCGCTATCACCAGTGGAACGCCAGGCATAACCATTGTTATCAATAGTGCTGAGGTAGTTACTCCAGCTGTAGCTGTAATCAAGCAGTCCGTAGCCATAAGGAATACTCACACCGGCTGCAAAGTTCTGCGCATCTTTGCTACTGGAAAAATCGCTGCTGCGTCCGCCGCTGATAAACCATTTATCTGCCAGGCCGAGCATATTATTGAAAAATAATGCACCACTGAGTTGCCCGGTTCCGGTGCTCTTTTGCCCGCTGTTATCAAAACTTACTGAACCATTGAGTGGAAATTCTGGCGTGGCGGTGAGGTTAACTATTGAGAACCCTTGCTGACTGCCCGGCAAAATTTCAATTTCCACCGGCGTCTGGCGAACGCGGTTCAACTGCTCCATCCCCTGTTCAATGTCACGCAGATTGAGAATTTTTCCTTCCATTCCGGGAAAGGTCATCAGCAGAGTGCGCGATGGGACGCCTTCCAGACGTATTTGCTGCAATTTCCCCTCAAGCACCGCGATATGCAGCACCCCGGATGAGAGATCCTGTTCGGTTAAAAAGGCACGACTGGTGATATAGCCTCGACTGATATACCAGTCGGAAATTGCATTTGTCAGTTCCGTCAGCCGGGGAATATCCAGGCATTGATTCACCCACGGCGCGATAAGCTTTGCCGAGGCAGCGGCGGACAACTTCGTTGCGCCGTCAATATCAATGCGCGAAATCATAAAACACGGCCCTTCAGCCCGGGCTGGTGTTTTCGGCGTTACGGTTTCAGGCAACGTAACGCTACGCTCCAGCTCTTCACGCTGACGCTGGTTTTCATTAAGTAGCTGCTGCTGTTGCTGCTGAATGGTATTACGATCCGCAGGAGAGAGTGGTGCGGCAGAAGCAGTTGTGAACGGCAAAATTAACATCCCAATCAGTAATGCCAACTTTCTTTCATCCCTGAACGTCACCCCAACCCCCAAAAAAGTACGAAAGCGAACTTGACTGCAAAGCACAGTCGACCATTTTAAAAAAGCACAAAATGTAAACAAAAGTAAAGACATTAAGTGCTGTTTCACTTCATTCCTATTGCATTTTAGGATTTTTTATATTTTTAAATTAAATTATTCTTACTCTGTTGGCCCAATCTCATCGCTAGTCGCCCATTTGCCCACATTCATCTTCTGGACAACGCTCCAGGATGACACCACACGCATCGTGCCAAAAGTCCCCCCTCCCCTGAAACTAAATAAGAGGAATACGCAATACCTGGAAATTGTACTATTATCGCTTAACTTAATTGTCGTAAAGTAATAGTATTGAAAGACATGGAATAATTAAAAATGAATATCAGTATAATTAAGCCTTCCGCGATCGTTCTTTTCTTCCTTACTCTGGCCATGTTCAATGGTTTTATTGCAACCCTGAGTTTTTTCTTGTCTATTTATACCATCAATAAATTTCGTTCCGATGAATACAGTCAATACCAACTTTTTTTAGCAACCACCTCAATTATTCTAACAATCATACCTTTTGTTTTAATGATCCTAACCAAAATAGAAGGGAAAGATTACTCAGCGCAAATAGATATAGCGGCATTTAACAGTTCCTCCCCTGAAACCTGCCCTACTATTAACGAACAATTTCGTGACAGATACGACACTGTTATAAAAAAAATCCCCTCAGTTTGTGGAACAGAGCGTATCAAAGATGTTGAATATTTGACGCAGGGGCTTGGCATTACTTTCTATTCAGTAATTTTTTCCCATTTCTCAGTCGCCGCATATTTTTTCCCCCAGCCAGAAGTCGTCAACACATGCCAGAAATACGTAAAAGAGTATGCTGAAATATGCCCTCCAATAAAAGGTTCAGAGCTGGATAAAACAATAAACAACCTACTAGCCCTCAAGTTCCGGTAGATTTAAAAAAACACTTCAGAATAATACTTTGAGATTTAGCCTCTTTTTTGCGCCAGCCAGATGGTATGTCCGGCGCAGTGCGGATCTTCCATCATCATCTCGACCACCGCAAAGCCATACGCTGACAGCAATGCGCGGTATTCGTCCGGCGCGAGGCTGGCGTGAAACAGCGGCTCGCCCTCAAATTGCCCCATGGCAATGCCGTTGTCCGTACCGCTGGTAAACATCAGCGCGCTACCGGGATGGCTGAGGCGGTCAAAGATCGGGAACATCTTTTGCTGGTCCTGCTGGGTTAGATGGAAAAAACTGTCCCAGGCGATCAGGCCGTCGAACGTCTCGTTAAGCACCAGCTCGCGCATATCTTGCTCCAGCCAGCGCTGTGCGGGAAATGAGTGCCGGGCGCGGGCCAGCATCGCCTGAGAACCATCAATGCCCGTAAGCTGAAAGCCTTGCTGGATAAAATAACCGGCAATCGGCTGACCGTTGCCGCAGCCAATATCCACAATGCTGCCCTGCCCGCACATCACGGTGATGAACTTATCCAGCCAGCTTTTCTCGAACAGGGCGCGTGAGCGCTGACTGGCAAAGGCATCCGCATGGCGTCGGTAGATGGACAGAATATTATTTGCCGCAGAATCGCTCACAATGTCCTCACTTTTTTATTCTGTTAAGCACAACGACGATAAATCCTCCAGCACACAAGGCGCAACCCTGGAATGCGCCTCGCAGAACCCATGCGCAAATCCCCCAAAACCGTCCCGCTGTGGCATCATAGCGCGCAGATAACGTCATGAAAGGGGTGATAAACGTGAAACCGGTAACGCTATACGATGTGGCAGACCATGCAGGAGTCTCTTACCAGACCGTCTCGCGCGTCGTGAATCAGGCCAGCCACGTTTCCGCAAAAACCCGACAGAAAGTTGAGGCCGCGATGGCGGAGCTCAATTACATCCCTAACCGCGTCGCACAACAGTTGGCGGGAAAACAGACGCCGCTGATTGGCGTCGTGACGGCGAACCTTGCCCTGCATGCCCCGTCGCAAATCGTTGCCGCCATAAAATCCCGCGCCGACCAGTCGGGTGCCAGCGTGGTGATCGCCATGGTCGAGCGCAGCGGCGTTGAGGCATGTAAAGCCGCGGTGCATAACCTGCTTTCTCAACGCGTAACCGGGCTTATCATCAACTATCCACTGGATGAAGAAGACGCCATTGCCGTGGCTGCCGCCTGCGGTACGGTGCCGGTGCTGTTTCTTGATGTCTCTGACCAGACGCCAATTAACAGCGTGATTTTCTCCCATGACGACGGCGCGCGCCTCGGCGTTGAGCATCTGGTGCAGCACGGACATCAACGGATCGCCCTGCTGAGCGGGCCGCACACTTCGGTTTCGGCAAGGCTTCGGCATGCGGGGTGGCACAAATATCTGGCGCACTACCAGCTGCAACCCACCGCGGAGCTGGAAGGCGACTGGAGCGCGATGTCTGGTTTTCAGCAAACGCTGCATATGCTTAATGACGGTAACCTCCCCACCGCCATGCTGGTCGCGAACGATCAGATGGCGCTGGGCGCGATGCGGGCAATCAGCGAGTTTGGTCTGCGGGTGGCGGTGGATATCTCAGTGATCGGCTACGATGACACTGAGGACAGCGCCTGCTACATTCCACCGCTGACCACCATCAGGCAAGATTTTCCGTTATTGGGTGAAACCAGCGTCGACAGGCTTCTGCAACTTCCCCGTGGCGAATCGAGCGTGGGCAACCAACTGCTGCCCGTAACCCTGGTTAAGCGCAAAACGGTTCTGCCACCCGATACCCAAACCACCTCTCCCCAGGCGCTGGCAGATTCACTGATCCAGCTGGCACGGCAAGTTTCTCAGCTCACACCAAAATTGTGAACGCATAACAATTGTGTGAGTCAGTTCACTCATTGAACGCCCTATCCTTTACAGTTGGGATCGCTTATTCGTATTTTGATTGAAATTGTGAGCGAATAACAAATTCAAACAGGATACCGTTATGAACCTGAACACTGATTCACTCTCCGCTGTTCTGAAACGTCGCGACTGGGAAAATCCCGGCGTCTCGCAGCTCAACCGTCTGGAGGCGCACCCGCCGTTCTGTAGCTGGCGCTCAGCGGATGATGCGCGTACTAATCAGCGCTCGACTCAGTTACGTTCGCTGAATGGCCAGTGGCAATTCGCCTGGTTTCCCGCGCCGGAAGCAGTGCCGGAAAGCTGGCTGACAAGCGATCTGCCACAGGCTGACACTATCAACGTTCCCTCTAACTGGCAGATGGACGGTTACGATGCGCCAATTTATACCAACGTCACCTACCCAATCCCGGTTAATCCTCCGTACGTTCCGGCACAGAACCCGACAGGATGTTACTCGCTCACATTCAATATTGAAGACGCGTGGTTAGATGAAGGTCAGACACGCATTATTTTTGACGGCGTCAATTCCGCGTTTCATCTGTGGTGCAACGGCCGCTGGGTCGGCTACGGTCAGGATAGCCGCCTGCCATCGGAGTTCGATCTTAGCAATTATCTGTTACGCGGCGAAAATCGTCTGGCCGTGATGGTGCTGCGCTGGAGCGACGGCAGTTATCTGGAAGACCAGGACATGTGGCGCATGAGCGGGATCTTTCGCGACGTATCTTTGCTGCATAAGCCCACTGTGCAAATCTGCGACCTGCGTATTAACACCCATTTTAACGACGACTTCAGCCGCGCCGTACTGGAGGCGGAAGTCAGAGTGGCGGGCAACGCGAGCGAAGAGTTACGCGTCACCCTGCAATTGTGGGAAGGTGAAACGCTCACTCACGAAACGACCTCCCCACTCGGCAGCGAGATTATTGATGAACGCGGCGCTTATCATGACCGGGTTACCCTGCGTATGAACGTCGAAAAGCCGGCGCTGTGGAGTGCCGAAACCCCCAATCTGTACCGCGGCGTTGTGCAGTTACGCACCGCGGGCGGAGTGCTGATTGAAGCGGAAGCCTGTGACGTCGGCTTTCGTCAGGTTGGTATTGAAAACGGCCTGCTGTTACTTAACGGTAAGCCGCTGTTGATTCGCGGCACCAACCGTCATGAGCACCATCCGGTCAACGGCCAGGTGATGGACGAGGCGACGATGGTGCAGGATATTCTGCTGATGAAGCAGAATAACTTTAACGCCGTGCGCTGCTCCCATTACCCGAACCATCCGTTGTGGTACACCCTGTGCGATCGCTACGGTCTGTATGTCGTCGACGAAGCCAACATTGAAACCCATGGCATGGTGCCGATGAACCGCCTCACCGACGATCCCGCCTGGCTGCCTGCCATGAGCCAGCGCGTCACGCGCATGGTACAACGCGATCGCAACCATCCGAGCATTATCATCTGGTCACTGGGCAATGAATCCGGCCATGGCGTCAATCACGACGCACTCTACCGCTGGATAAAATCAGCAGACCCGTCACGCCCGGTACAATATGAAGGCGGCGGCGCAAATACCGCGGCGACCGACATTATTTGCCCGATGTACGCCCGCGTAGATCAGGATCAGCCCTTCCCCGCAGTCCCCAAATGGTCGATTAAAAAGTGGCTGTCGATGCCCGGCGAGCAGCGTCCGCTGATCCTCTGCGAATACGCCCACGCCATGGGCAACAGTTTTGGCGGCTTCGCCAAATACTGGCAAGCGTTCCGTCAGTATCCGCGCCTGCAGGGCGGGTTTGTCTGGGACTGGGTGGATCAGTCGTTGATTAAATATGATGATAACGGCAAGGCATGGTCAGCCTACGGTGGCGACTTTGGCGACACACCTAACGATCGTCAGTTTTGCATGAACGGACTGGTATTCGCCGATCGCACTCCGCATCCGGCGTTATACGAGGCCAAACATGAACAGCAGTTCTTCCAGTTCACGTTACTGCCGGGCGCTGAACGCCAGATTGAAGTGACCAGCGAATATCTGTTCCGCCGCAGCGATAACGAAGTTCTGCACTGGTCGATAGCTCAGGACGGCAATCCGCTGGGCGCCGGAGAAATCGTTCTGGATATCGCCCCACAGGGCCGCCAGGTGATTACCCTGCCTGATGTCCCGATGCCGGAAACCGCTGGCCAGCTGTGGTTGACGGTGCGCGTAGAACAACCTCAGGCAACCGCGTGGTCAGACGCCGGGCATATCAGCGCCTGGCAGCAGTGGAAGCTGGAAGAAAAACTCAGCCTGGCACGGCTACCAACTCACTGTTTCGCGCCACAGCTTAACGTTAGCGAAAACATCTTTACCGTTGAGAACGATAACAAGCGCTGGCAATTCGACCGTCAGTCTGGCCTGCTGACACAGTACTGGATTGGCGATAAAGCCCAACTGTTAACCCCACTGACCGACCAGTTCACCCGCGCGCCGCTGGATAACGATATCGGCGTGAGCGAATCAACCCGCATCGACCCTAATGCCTGGATTGAACGCTGGAAGGCTGCCGGTCATTATCAGGTCGAAGCAACGTTACTGCACTGTGCTGCCGACACGCTGAGCAATGCGGTACTGATCGCCACCGAACATGCGTGGCAGTATCAGGGTGAAACGCTGTTCGTCAGCCGAAAAAGCTACCGCATCGACGGCAAGGGTGAAATGCAAATAACGGTGGATGTCGACGTTGCCAGCGGTACGCCGCATCCGGCACGTATCGGCCTGAGCTGCCAACTGTCGCAGGTCGCAGAGCGAGTGAACTGGTTAGGTCTCGGTCCGCATGAGAACTACCCGGATCGCCTGAGTGCCGCCTGTTTCGATCGCTGGGATCTGTCGCTAGATGAGATGTACACCCCGTATGTTTTCCCGGGCGAAAACGGTTTGCGCTGCGGCACGCGTGAACTGCACTACGGCGCGCACCAGTGGCGCGGAGACTTCCTGTTCAACATCAGCCGCTTTAGCCAGCAGCAACTGATGGAAACCAGCCACCGCCATCTGCTGCAACCTGAGGCGGGCACCTGGCTCAATATTGATGGCTTCCATATGGGCGTCGGCGGCGATGATTCGTGGAGTCCTTCCGTGTCGCCGGAATTTCAGCTGAGCGCCGGACGTTATCACTACCAGGTTATCTGGGGTTAAACATAATAATAATGGGCAGGTTATGACCTGCCCTTATTTTTCCTGAGGAAGTCTGTTATGTATTATTTAAAAAACACTAACTTTTGGATGTTCGGCTTTTTCTTCTTCTTTTACTTTTTCATTATGGGTGCCTATTTCCCCTTCTTCCCTATCTGGTTACACGATGTAAATCAGATCAGTAAAGGTGACACCGGGATAATCTTCGCCTGTATTTCACTGTTTTCGTTATTATTCCAGCCAATTTTCGGACTGCTTTCCGATAAGCTTGGCCTGCGTAAACACCTGCTGTGGGTCATTACCGGAATGCTGGTAATGTTTGCCCCGTTCTTTATTTACGTTTTTGGCCCGTTATTACAGGTTAATATTTTACTGGGTTCGATTGTCGGCGGGATTTATCTTGGCTTTATTTACAATGCCGGCGCTCCGGCGATTGAAGCCTATATTGAAAAGGCCAGCCGCCGAAGCAACTTTGAATTTGGTCGCGCGCGCATGTTTGGCTGCGTGGGCTGGGCGCTGTGCGCCTCAATTGCCGGAATTATGTTCACCATCAATAACCAGTTTGTCTTCTGGTTAGGTTCTGGCTGTGCGGTCATTCTGGCATTGCTGCTGCTCTTTTCAAAAACAGATGCCCCCTCTTCAGCAAAAGTCGCGGATGCGGTAGGTGCCAACAACTCGGCATTCAGCCTTAAGCTGGCGCTGGAATTATTCAAACAACCGAAACTCTGGTTCCTCTCCCTGTACGTGGTCGGCGTTTCCTGCACTTATGACGTATTTGACCAGCAGTTCGCCAACTTCTTTACCTCATTCTTTGCCACCGGCGAACAGGGTACCCGCGTGTTTGGCTACGTCACGACGATGGGGGAATTGCTCAACGCCTCGATCATGTTCTTTGCGCCGCTGATTGTGAACCGCATCGGCGGAAAGAACGCCCTGCTGCTGGCCGGTACGATCATGTCGGTGCGGATCATTGGTTCATCATTTGCCACCACTGCGCTGGAGGTCGTGATCCTCAAAACGCTGCATATGTTCGAGATACCGTTCCTGATTGTCGGTTGCTTCAAATACATCACCAGTCAGTTTGAAGTGCGTTTCTCGGCCACGATTTACCTGGTGTGTTTCTGCTTCTTCAAACAGTTAGCCATGATTTTCATGTCAGTTCTGGCCGGAAAAATGTATGAAAGCATTGGTTTCCAGGGGGCGTATCTGGTGCTGGGGATCATTGCGCTGAGCTTCACGCTAATTTCCGTATTCACCCTTAGCGGGCCGGGACCGTTTTCCCGCGTTTTCACTCCAGCAAGTAAACAAGCCTGAAGACCAATGACACAGAGGGAATATCTTCGATGAGCATGTCGATAAGAGACCGAATAAAAGCAGGCAAGCTGTTTACCGATATGGGCGAGGGACTGCCGCAGGAGAGACTGCGCGGAAAAGAGTTAATGTATGAATTTAACCATACGCGTCCATCGGAGGTTGAAAAGAGGGAAAGACTGATTCGTGAAATGTTTGCCACCGTGGGAGAGAATGCGTGGATCGAGCCCCCCATTTATTTCTCCTACGGCAGCAATATTCACATTGGCAAAAATTTCTATGCCAATTTTAACTTTACCATTGTGGATGATTACACGGTCACCATTGGCGATAACGTTTTAATTGCGCCAAACGTCACGATCACGGTAACGGGTCACCCTGTTCACCACGAATTAAGGAAATCCGGAGAGATGTTTTCCTTTCCGGTCATCCTCGGCAATAACGTATGGATTGGCAGTAACGTAGTCATCAACCCGGGCATAACGATTGGCGATAATTCCGTTATTGGCGCGGGGAGCGTGGTCACAAAAAACATTCCGCCAGATGTCGTAGCCGTGGGGGTTCCTTGCCGGGTAATAAGAAACATTAACGAACGAGATAGAGAGTACTATTACCAAAATTATAAAGTGGATCCGTCAATTTAAACCGTCATGCCGGATGCACCACTCACGTGGTTTATCCGGCCTACGATGTGCAATCCTCACATGATGTATCCTGACCTGGTAGTTTAAGTTCCGAGGACAACCAGCCGCTTTTTTACCGTTATGATAAAACGGGGCGAGAAGCCAGGTCATAGCATGAGCAAAAAGACGGTTGCGGTAACAACGCTCTTTATCAGCGTATTACTTTCAGGATGCGGCAGCATTGATGCACGCACGGCAGGTGAGGATTCAGATACGTATTACGTGGGTATGCACCATGATATTGATAAACTAAAAAACCCGGGCGCTTACGATTATAACTATTTCGATTTAGCACTGTTATTTGTTGATGTGCCGTTATCGTTCGTGGCCGATACGCTTTATGCACCGTTTGATTACTATCACGGACCGTATAAGAAAGCGGATTAAAATGCAGGCCCGGTAAGCATTGCGCCACCGGGCATAACACGACGCTACTCCTCGATCGCCTGACGGATTTGCTGTAACGACGCGGGATCGTCAATGGTCGTCAGATCGCCAGGATCGCGGCCTTCGCAGATCGCCTGAATCGTTCGTCTGAGCATTTTGCCGGAGCGTGTTTTCGGCAGTTGCGATACAAACCAGACGTGCGCCGGACGGCCAAAGTTACCAATTTGACTGTCCACCAGCGCCATAATCGCCTTCTCTTCCGAATGAGCAATGTCGCGGTCTTCCAGGCTGTCGCTCTGTTTCGGAATGACAAACGCGACCGCCACCTGCCCTTTCAGCGCGTCTTTCACGCCGACTACCGCCACTTCGGCGACGTTTGGATAGCTGGAAATGCTTTCCTCTATCTCGCGCGTCCCCAGCCGGTGCCCGGCCACGTTGATGACGTCATCTGTCCGACCAAGAATAAAGTAATAGCCGTCCGCGTCACGAATCCCCCAGTCAAAGGTGGCGTATACCTGGCGGGAAAACAGTGACCAGTAGGTATTCACAAACCGCGCGTCATCCCCCCAGATGGTCTGAATACAGCCTGGCGGCAGTGGCCCTTCAATCACCAGCATCCCCTTCTCGTTCGCCGCGCAAGGTTCACCGGTCACCTCATTGAGCAACTGCACGTTATAGCCGTACATCGGCACGCCTGGACTACCGAGGCGCGACGATCTGTCGTCCAGCCCGCGGGCGATCGCCATAATCGGCCAGCCGGATTCGGTCTGCCAGTAGTTGTCGATAACCGGGACGCCCAGCGTTTCCGTGACCCAACTGGCGGTCGGCTCGTCCAGCGGCTCACCCGCCAGATACAGCACTTCCAGCGAGGAAAGATCGTGATTACGGATTTGCGCGGTCGGGAATTTCTTCAGTACGCGAATGGCGGTCGGGGCCGAGAACATCCGGCTGACCTGATACTTCTCAACAATTTTCCACCACACCCCGCAATCCGGATACGTTGGCAGCCCTTCGTAAACCACCGTCGCCATCCCCGCCAACAGCGGGGCGTACACGATATAGGAATGTCCAACCACCCAGCCGATGTCCGACGCGCAGAAGAACACGCCGCCTGCTTTACCTCCGAAAATGGTGTCCATCGAGGTCGCCAGTGCGACTGCATAGCCGCCAACGTCGCGCTGGACGCCTTTCGGTTTGCCGGTTGTCCCGGAGGTGTAGAGAATGCAGGACGTTTCGTTTGATTCCAGCCAGACAACTGGCACCCGCGCCCCGAGATGCTGTTGGCGAAGGGCGGCAAAGTCAAGGTCACGCCCCTCGACCCGCGCCATTTTCGCCAGACCGCGATCGACCAGCACCACATGACGCGGCTGGTGCTGCGCCTGATCGATCGCATCATCGAGCAGCTTTTTATACGGCAGGATCTTGCCGCCGCGCGCCCCGGCATCCGCCGAAACGATAACCATCGGTCGGGCGTCGTCGATGCGCGCTGCCACGCTGTGCGAGGCGAAACCACCGAACACCACCGAATGGATCGCCCCAATGCGCGCGCAGGCCAGCAGCGTAATGTGCGCCTCGGCGATCATCGGCATATAAACCAGTACCCGATCGCCGCGCTGTACGCCCAGCGACAACAGCATCGCCGCCGCGACGTTTACTTCGTCATACAGCTGACGAAAGGTAAACGTGCGTTCTTCTTCGGTTTCTGATGACACCGCAATCAGCGCCAGCGCCTCGGGCTGTTTGTCCAGCCAGCGATCGATGGCGTTATGGCACAGATTGGTCGTGCCGCCGCAAAACCAGCGGGCAAACGGCGGGTTGCTGTGATCCAGTACCTGCGTATACGGCTGCTGCCAGTCAATACGCTGGGCCTGCTCGGCCCAGAACGACTCCGGCTGCGTAATCGAACGTTGATAAAACTCGCTATAAGACATAATGCTCTCCTGTTGAACTTACGCCTGATGAGTCGGGTTTCAGATAACAAATAAATCCATATACTCATTGACCGGCATCTGCTCCAGGCGAGTTCTGTCCAGGGAGACATCCAGGATGCGCTGCTGCTGACGGGTCGGAAACTGACGCGCCAGGTTGATTTTGAACTTCTCGACCAGCTTCGGCATGCCGTCGTTACGACGGCGCGCGTGGCCGATTGGGTATTCCACTACCACTTCTTCAAAACGTGAACCGTCGGTGAATTCCAGGGTGATGGCGTTGGCGATGGCGCGTTTTTCCGGGTCGTGATAATCGGCGGTAAAGGCCGGATCTTCAAAGCAGTTGATCTTCTCGCGCAGGGCATCAATGCGTTTGTCCTGCGCCACGCCGTCTTCATAATCTGCCGCCGTTAAACGCCCGAACAGCAGCGGAACAGCGACCATATACTGGATACAGTGGTCACGATCCGCGGGGTTATCGAGCGGACCTTTTTTATCGATGATGCGGATACAGGCTTCGTGCGTACGAATGGTCACTTTTTCGATATCCGCCGCCGTTTTACCTGCGGCCTGCAGTTGCTCGTATAGCGTCATTGCCGCTTCTACCGCAGTCTGCGAGTGGAACTCGGCCGGGAAGGAGATTTTAAACAGCACGTTTTCCATTACGTAAGAACCGTACGGGCGCTGGAAGCGGAACGACTCACCTTTAAAAGAGACGTCATAAAAGCCCCAGGTTTTCGCCGTCAGTACGGACGGGTATCCCATCTCACCGGTTTTCGCCATCAGCGCCAGACGTACCGCACGCGAGGTGGCATCGCCTGCCGCCCAGGATTTACGCGTGCCGGTATTTGGCGCATGACGATAGGTACGCAGCGCCTGGCCGTCGACCCATGCCAGCGACACGGCGTTAAGAATTTCATCCCGGCTCAGGCCAAGCATCTCGGCAACCACCGCCGTCGAGGCCACTTTGACCAACAGGACGTGATCGAGACCTACGCGGTTAAAAGAGTTTTCCAGCGCGATACAGCCCTGAATTTCATGGGCTTTAATCATTCCGGTTAACACTTTTTTCATGGTTAACGGCGCTTTCCCCACCGCCACCGCATTGCGCGACAGCCAGTCAGCCGTAGCCAGAATACCGCCGAGGTTATCGGAAGGATGGCCCCATTCCGCGGCCAGCCAGGTGTCGTTAAAGTCCAGCCAACGGATCATCGCACCGATATTAAACGCCGCCTGCACCGGGTCAAGCTGGAACTGGGTGCCCGGAACGCGCACGCCGTTCGGCACCACAGTCCCGGGGACGACCGGCCCCAGCAGTTTTTTACAGGCCGGATATTCCAGCGCTTCCAGGCCGCAGCCTAAGGTATCCAGCAGGCAATAATGCGCGGTGTCATACGCCACCTTCGAGGTGATTTCGTAGTTCATGACGTAATCAACGATATCAACGATTTCACGGTCAAATTCCGGGCGGACGTTCGAAATATGTGCAGACATAGGGTACATTTCCTGTTTTTTATCTTTCGAGGTTTGGTATTAGCAACGTTCTTCAATCGCGACAAATTCGCGATCTTCCGGGCCGGTATAGTTGGCGGAAGGACGGATAATTTTGTTGTCCTGGCGCTGTTCGATGATGTGCGCCGCCCAGCCGGTGACGCGGGCGATGACAAACAGCGGAGTGAACATTTCAGTGGGGACGCCCATCATGTTGTAGGAAACCGCCGAGAACCAGTCGAGGTTCGGGAACATCTTTTTCGTTTCCCACATCACCTCTTCCAGGCGGTCGGCGATGTTGTACATTTTCAGTGAACCGCCTTCCTGAGAAAGCTGTTTCGCCACGCGTTTAATCACCTGATGACGCGGGTCGGCGATGGTGTAAACCGGGTGGCCAAAGCCAATCACCACCTCTTTGTTTTCAACGCGTTTACGGATATCCGCTTCAGCTTCGTCCGGCGTTTCGTAGCGCTGCTGGATCTCCAGCGACACTTCATTCGCTCCGCCATGTTTCGGCCCGCGCAGTGCGCCAATCGCCCCGATAATGGCGGAATACATATCGGAGCCTGTCCCTGCAATCACGCGACCGGTAAAGGTGGAAGCGTTAAATTCATGCTCGGCATACAGCACCAGCGAAATATGCATCGCCTTTTCCCAACTTTGCGACGGCTTTTCGCCATGCAGCAGGTGCAGAAAGTGGCCGCCGATGGAATCATCGTCGGTTTCCGGCTGAATGCGCTCGCCGTTATGGCTGTAGTGATACCAGTACAGAAGGATTGAACTGAGCGACGCCAGCAGCTTGTCGGCAATATCGCGTGCGCCGGAAACGGTATGCCCCTCTTTTTCCGGCAGCGTACAGCCCAGCGCGGAGACGCCGGTGCGCATCACGTCCATCGGATGCGAGGCGGCAGGTAGCGCTTCCAGCACGGTACGCACGTTAGCGGGCAATCCACGCAGCGCTTTTAATTTAATCTTGTAGGCGTTGAGTTCATCGCGGGTAGGCAATTTTCCGTGGATCAGCAGGTGCGCAACTTCTTCAAATTCGCACTGCTGCGCCAGGTCGAGAATATCGTAGCCGCGATAGTGCAGGTCGTTACCGCTTTTTCCTACGGTGCACAGCGCGGTATTTCCGGCGGTGACGCCTGACAGCGCAACCGATTTTTTAGGTTTAATGACATGGGTACTGTTTTGCAGGATCGTTGTGTCGCTCATGTTGTCCTCGTCATTTTTATAATATGTAGGGTGCTGAGGGTGTGCGAGTAGCTACGCAGGCCGGATAAACGCAGTGCCATCCGGCATTGCCTGATGGCGGCTTCGCCTTATCAGGCCTACGTGGCTACTTTTTTGTGTACAGCGCGTCGAGTTTCTCTTCGAACTGGTAGTAATTGATGCTTTCGTACAGTTCGTTGCGCGTCTGCATAATGTCGATAACGCTCTTTTGCGTTCCTTCCTGACGCAGCACGTTATAAACCTTTTCCGCCGCGCGGTTCATGGCGCGGAAGGCTGACAACGGATACAGCGCCATCGCGACGTTCGCGCTGCGCAGTTCATCGGTGGTGAACAGCGGCGTAGCGCCAAATTCGGTAATATTGGCGAGGATCGGCACCTGTACCGCATCGGCAAACTGGCGGTACATCGCAAGTTCGGTAATGGCTTCCGGGAACAGCATGTCCGCACCCGCTTCAACGTATGCCTGGGCACGATCGATAGCCGCCTCTAACCCTTCCACCGCCAACGCATCGGTTCGCGCCATGATGACAAAGTTGGGATCGGTACGCGCATCCACGGCGGCGCGGATCCTGTCGACCATCTCTTCTTTCGAGACGATCGCTTTGTTCGGGCGATGACCGCAACGCTTGGCGCCGATCTGATCTTCAATATGCAGCGCGGCGGCACCGGCTTTGGCAATCGACTTCACGGTTCGCGCCACGTTGAACGCTGACGATCCAAAACCGATATCTGCATCCACCAGCAGCGGCAGCGGGCAAACGTCAGTAATGCGACGAATATCAGTCAACACGTCATCAAGGGTAGAAATACCGAGATCCGGCAGACCCAAAGAGCCCGCCGCGACGCCGCCGCCAGAGAGGTAAATTGCCTGATATCCGGCGCGTTGGGCCAGCAGAGCGTGATTGGCGTTGATGGTGCCTACGATTTGTAATGGATTTTCTTTGCTGAGCGCGGCGCGAAACGCCAGCCCTGGGGAGTGTAGAGACATATCCCGTCCTCTTGTTATCAACTTGTTAGCATTCGTTGATTTACTTAAAGCAAGGGGTATGCCAAAGACCTTAATTTTTAATTAATTTATGAATTTTAATTTAAAAACAATATGTTAAGGTCAATCATTGTCTCTGTGTTGCACAAAAGCGTGTCAGCTATCGTTTCAAGAAACGTTCCTTCACGTTTCATTGCAACATTTATGAAACACAACTAAACCCTAATACTCGGTTCCTTACTTTTTGGGTTGGTTATGGCTGATACGCATCTTCCGCCACGGGTGAACGATGACAAACCGGTTATCTGGACGGTTTCGGTCACGCGTCTGTTCGAACTGTTTCGCGACATCAGCCTCGAGTTCGACCATCTGGCGACCATCACCCCTATTCAGCTTGGTTTCGAAAAGGCGGTGACGTATATCCGCAAGAAGTTGGCCACCGAGCGCTGTGATGCCATCATTGCCGCGGGCTCCAACGGAGCATATCTGAAAAGCCGTTTATCGATTCCGGTGATCCTGATTAAACCCAGCGGGTTTGACGTGCTACAGGCGCTGGCAAAAGCGGGAAAGCTCACCTCGTCGATTGGCGTCATTACCTATCAGGAAACCATCCCTGCGCTTCTCGCCTTTCAAAAGACCTTCAATTTGCAGCTTGAACAGCGCAGCTATATCACCGAAGAAGATGCCCGTGGGCAAATCAACGAGCTGAAGGCCAGCGGCACGCAGGCAGTGGTCGGCGCGGGGTTGATCACCGACCTGGCGGAAGAAGCAGGCATGACCGGTATTTTTATCTATTCAGCAGCTACCGTGCGCCAGGCTTTTGTCGATGCGCTGGATATGACCCGGCTGACGCTGCGCAGACACGGTCAGTACGCCTCTGGCGATACGCTACGCACCCGCTATGCGCTGGGGGATATGCGCGGTCACTCTGCGCAAATGGAACAGGTGCGGCACACCATTATGCTCTACGCCCGTTCGCGTGCGCCGGTGCTGATTCAGGGCGAAACCGGCACGGGCAAAGAGCTGGCGGCGCAGGCCATTCACCGTGAGTTTTTCACCCGTCAGGACAATCGCCGCGGGAAGCCCTCGCCGCCGTTTGTTGCTGTCAACTGCGGGGCAATCACTGAATCATTGCTGGAAGCTGAACTGTTTGGCTATGAAGATGGCGCTTTTACCGGCTCCCGTCGGGGAGGACGTGCGGGCCTGTTTGAAATCGCTCACGGCGGAACGCTGTTTCTTGATGAAATAGGCGAGATACCGCTGCCGTTACAAACCCGACTACTGCGCGTGCTGGAAGAAAAAGAGGTTACCCGGGTCGGTGGACATCAGCCGATTCCGGTCGATGTACGTGTGATTAGCGCCACTCACTGTAATCTGGAGCAGGAGATGAAGCAGGGAGAGTTTCGTACCGATCTGTTTTATCGCCTGAGCATTTTACGCCTTAAGCTGCCGCCGCTACGCGAGCGGTTGCCCGACATCCTGCCGCTGGCGGAAGGCTTTTTAAAACAGTCGCTGGCGGAGCTGGATGTGCCGTTTTCTGAACCCGTGCGTAAGGGGCTGGGGCTGAGTCAACCGACGTTGCTCAATTATGGCTGGCCGGGAAATATCCGCGAACTGCGTAATATGATGGAGCGTCTGGCGCTTTTTTTAAGCGTCGAGCCGCAGCCTGAGCTGAATATACAATTCCTGCAGCAGTTGTTACCGGAACTGGTCGTTGCTGCTGACTCCCCGCAGCTATCCACATCGTTGACGCCGCAGCAGGTGCTGGCACAATTCAATGGTGATAAAACCGCGGCTGCACGCTATCTCGGAATTAGCAGAACCACGTTCTGGCGCAGATTAAAAGAAAACCCGCCAGTACAATGACCGACGGGTGGCGTATTTTTCACAGCAGCGCGTTATTTTTTCTTGTAAATATTAGCTGTGCCATGGATTTTGTTATCCGTTTGGCCGGAGGTTAATACCACCACATCAGCGCCTTTCTCTTCAGCTTTCTTCAGCAGCTCTTCTTTAGCATCTGCAACAGAAACTTCATTACTCGTTGAAATATCACCGATTTTTGTGTACTGCGACTCAACCTTTTCAAACTCAAGTTTTGTCATAAATTCCGCAGCATAGGCGTTGGAAAAAACTAAAGCTAACGCACCAATAAGTACTTTATATCCAGTTTTCATATAAAAGCTCCAGGTTTTGTTATATATGCCATCATCGCCCCCTGAACATTCGACACGCGAGTCAAGGATGATTAATAAGTAGTTCAGGCTGATAAAAAGATCCAGAGCAGGCGGAAATATAAAGATATTTTGCTAATCGTTAAATACGCAAAACGCAGCGGCGCTGCGTTTTCAACGCGCAGTGTGAGTGAATACGCAGAATGACGTGGATACTAAAATTATAGTGTTAGCTGACCCTGCTTCCGCCCTCACTAATGGATACGTTGTCTATGGAACCTCTGCACGCCGTCATACTCACCGTCAGCCTGTTTGTTTTAACTTTTTTTAATCCCGGCGCGAATCTGTTTGTGGTGGTGCAAACCAGCCTGGCGTCAGGACGACGCGCAGGCGTCATGACCGGTCTGGGCGTGGCCTTAGGCGATGCGTTTTACTCCGGCCTCGGGCTCTTTGGTATGGCGACGCTTATCACCCAGTGTGAAGAGATCTTTTCGTTGATTAAGATTGTCGGCGGCGCCTATCTGCTGTGGTTCGCCTGGAACAGCATCCGGCATCAGGCTACGCCGCAAATGGCAACGTTACAACAGCCGCTTTCCGCCCCGTGGTATGTGTTTTTCCGCCGTGGATTATTAACGGATTTATCTAATCCGCAAACCGTGCTGTTTTTTATTAGTATCTTCTCGGTCACCTTAAGCGCTGACACACCAACGTGGGCCAGGTTGATGGCCTGGGCAGGCATAATATTGTCTTCCGTTATCTGGCGTATTTTTCTCAGTCAGGCGTTTTCATTGCCCGCCGTGCGCCGTGCTTATGGCCGAATCCAGCGGGTTGCCAGCCGGGTGATTGGCGCCATTATCGGTGTCTTCGCGCTCAGGCTTATTTATGAAGGTATTAGCCATCGATAAGAGAGTTTAACTTGACCATCGTGAGGTAATTGTCCGTAATACCGCCTGAATTTTTAATCGCACGTTGAGTGGCAGTGAGATGGAACAGGTTGAACCGGTAAACGACACATTACTCCTTACAGAATGGCAGGCGCTGATACGACAAACATCGCCTGAAGTTCACACGCTCCTGACATCGTTAAGCGATGAAGAGATCCGCCATTTAGTAACCGTTTTTTATGACTATATGCTCTCCCACGCCCAGAGCGCATTATTCCTCAATACAGAACAGGTCAGTACCCGCCTCAGCGGCAGCATGTTTGACTGGCTGCGCAGCGTCCTTGGCAGCGCGCATGAAGATCTCTCGCAACTGCTGGCCAAACAACGCAAAATTGGCGTGGTGCATGCCCGCATCGGTCTGCCCATCGATCTGGTGAACCGCGGCGCGCGTAAGCTCAAAGATGAGCTGTATCGGGTGTTGAAAACCAAAGCGGACTATTCGTCCTCTCTGCTGAGCGATGCTATCTGTTTCAGCAGTCTGGCAATGGATACCGCACTGGAGGCCATGACAGTCTCCTATTCCCCAAGCCATCAAAACTCGCTGCATACTCAGGAGCAGTATCGTCTGCAGACTATTTACGATGACGTTAACGTCGAGCGTGAGCGGCAAATCCGTTCGTTTACTGACTGGGAAAACCAGTTTATCTATAACATTGCCACCGCAATGCCTTTCGGTGAAATGGTATTTCTGGCGAACTCTGATTTTGGTATGTGGTTCTCGCATAAGGGAAAACATATTCTTGGCAACAGCAATTTGCTCAACGAAATGGAATCACTGATTGCAGAGTTCGACACTCGTCTGACGACCACCCTGTCACCTCAGCATCAACCGACAGAGCCCGAACGGATGAGCTTATTACAGGATGTTCGCCAGCTCTCAGCAAAAATCCATTTCCTGCTCGCCTCAATGTTTGAGGCGCTGGTTAAGCAGGAAAATGGTAAAGATTCGCTGACCCAGTTGCTTAACCGCCGCTTTATTCCGACCATCATGCGACGCGAAATCTCGCTGGCGTTACATGCGCGTAAGCCTTTTAGCCTGGCAATGCTGGATATCGACTACTTTAAGCAAATTAACGATAACTTCGGACATAATACCGGTGATCTGACGCTCAAAAGCGTCGCGGCGGTTATTTATGATCATATCCGTAGCAGCGATTACGTGTTCCGCTACGGTGGTGAAGAATTTATGATTCTGCTCGTCGAGTCAGATGAATCGCAGGCCAGTATTATTCTGGAAACGCTGCGTATGAAAATTGCCGGGATGCGCATGGCCGCCTCTGCGACAGAAACGTTTTCTATTACCGTCAGTATCGGTATTGCCGAATATGACTATCATCCCGACTACAAACAACTGGTTGATAAAGCCGATCGCGCACTTTATCAGGCAAAAAGTAATGGTCGTGACCGCGTTGAGGTTTATCAGGAATAACCATTGCCCTGCAGAGAAATAAATACCCCGTTCAGGGTATTTATCTGACCTGTGATAAATATCGGGCTGTTATTATTATTCAGGTATTTTCGCATGATAAAAATAACAGTCGCGTAATAAGATGCAAATCAAATACACCAAATCTGAATAGCGCTAGCATATCCCGGTGATGACGCCTTCTGAATGCAGAAGGGGAAATATGAGGGACAGCATAAAATCATGAACGGGAAGAAGAGAACGCGCTGGCAGCGCCGCCCAGGCACGACCGGAGGCAAACTGCCCTGGAATGACTGGCGCAATGCCAGCAGTTGGCGAAAAGCCACCCAATTTCTCCTGCTGGCTATCAATATTTATATTGGCGTGACGTTCTGGTATTGGGTCCGCTATTTCGAAACCGCCGGTACCAGCGTCTATGTACCAAGGCCCGGCGGTATTGAGGGATGGCTACCGATAGCGGGCTTAATGAATATCCGCTATACCCTGGAGACCGGTTTTCTTCCGCCCATCCATGCCGCCTCCATGCTGCTGTTAGTTGCGTTTATCCTGATCAGCCTGTTGTTAAAAAAAGCCTTCTGTTCGTGGTTATGTCCGGTGGGCACGCTTTCCGAACTGCTCGGCAATCTGGGCAAAAAATTATTCGGTCGCAACTTCACGTTGCCGCGCTGGCTGGATATCCCGCTGCTCAGCCTGAAGTATTTGCTGCTGAGCTTCTTCTTGTATATCGCCCTGTCGATGCCCGCCCAGGGGATCCAATATTTTCTGACCTCAGCCTATGGCATCATTATCGATGTCAAGATGCTCGATTTCTTTCGCCATATTGGCTCCGCCACGCTTATCTCCGTGGTGGTTATCAGCATTCTGAGTCTGTTTATTCGCAACGCCTGGTGTCGTTATCTGTGCCCTTACGGCGCGTTGCTTGGGCTTTTCTCGCTGCTCTCACCGTTAAAAATCCGCCGCAATGCCGACAGTTGCATCGACTGCGGGAAATGCGCGAAAAACTGCCCGTCTAATATCCCGGTAGACAGGCTGATTCAGGTGCGAACCGTGGAATGCACTGGCTGCATGACCTGCGTTGAATCCTGCCCGGTAGCCTCAACGCTGAGCTTTTCCCTGCAGACACCGCCAGGTGCGCAAGGCAACGGTGGTAAACCATTATGGCGCCAGACGGCGCTGTCGGGTGTTGCTATGACAATACTGGTGCTGGGAATTCTGTTTGCCACTATTGGTTACGCTGTATATGCCAATGTCTGGGATACACCGGTACCCGATCACATGTATTTCCAGCTGATCCCGAAAGCAAACATGATCGGCCATTAATTCTTTATCAGTCTGTTCAAAAACCCTGCCAATTCTGGCAGGGTTTCCCGCCTGTTACATCATTTTAAGACTATTGAACTTGTGTCATCGTGTCCTCGTTTATACAACCTTAACTATCACCCGTAATCATTTCTCTATTCTGTTATGGGCGACTGGGACCACAATAATGAACGGGATAACATCATGACTAAAATAAAACTGGCACTGCTATTACCTTTATTTCTGGCGGGCTGTACGATGAGCGACGGAGAATTAAGAAACGCCTACGCTCAGCATTATCAGCAACCCGCCGCCTATGTCGATATTTATAAGCAGAAAATAGCCAGCATGGATATTAATGCGCTGGCCCAATACGCCGCCGCAGAAGACAAGAAAAAAATGCGTGGGCAGCCAAGGCTGAAAATCGACGAATTCATTACCATTGAGAACGTGCAGGCGAAAGGAAATCGGGTGGTCTACGATTACTCGCTGTCCGAAAGCTGGCTGGCGCTGTCTGCAGATAAACAGCGCGAAAAGCAGACCAATATGAATAAAGACCTGGTCTACCGTACCTGCTCGCTGGAAACGGTACGCCTGGCGCAGGCCAAAGGGCTGGAAGAAGAGCATAACTACTACAGTCAGTACCCGGACAAGGTCGCCTTTACGCTGAGAACCAGCGCGCAAATTTGTATGCAAAACGGTTTTACAAAATAGCCGCAATCCACTATGCCTGATGCGCTGCGCTTATCAGGCATACATTTTGCGCACTGCCGGAGGCCGGATAAGGCACCAGCGCCGCATCCGGCTAAAGCATCAGAACTTCCACGAAACGCTACCAACAATGCTGCGCTCGGCGCCGAAGTAGCAGTACGAGAGCGAGTTACAGGCCGCAACGTAGCGCTTGTCGGTCAGGTTGTTGACGTTCAACTGTGCGCTCAATCCTTTAATGCCGATATTCGTTAAGTCGTAGCCAATTGCCATATCCACCAGCGTGTAGGACGGCAGAGTGTGAGTATTCAGGCGATCGCTGGCAATACCATTCACATAACGTACGCCTGAGCCCAACGTCAGGCCGTCCAGCGGGCCGCTTTTCACATCGTAGCTCAGCCAGGTACTGGCCTGGTTACGCGGGGCATACACTGCGCGCTTACCCTGCTCTTCCGGGCTGCTTTTCTTATAGCGAATGTCGGTATAGGTATACGCCGCCTGCAAACGGAAGCTATCCGTCAGTTGGCTAATTGCCTCCAGTTCCACCCCTTCAGATTCAATTTCCCCAATCGAGCGGTACGGATCGGTCGGCTCTTCTTTGGTGGCGATATTCGTCTGATTGATACGGAATACCGATGCGCTGAACTGGCTGTTGAGCCCTTCCGGCTCATATTTCAGCCCGGCTTCCCACTGCTTGCCTTTCATCGGATCCAGCAGATTACCGTTCTCATCGGCAAAGCTGGTTGGCGTAAAGGCAGTGGAATAACTCACGTACGGCGCAAAGCCGTTATCGAATAAATAGAGCAGCGCGGCGCGGGTACTGAAGTTGTTTTTATCCAGATCGCTGCGGGTATCGTTGATCTTATCAATGTTAGAGACGCTGACCTGATCGTAGCGACCGCCAAGCGTAATACGCCAGCGATCCCATGACATCTGATCCTGTAAATAGTACCCCGTCTGACGCAGCTTGTGCTTTTCGCGCGCATACATGTCGATGTAATCAGGCTTCGCGCCGTACACCGGATTAAAGGCGTTAATCGGCGGGAACGCGCCGTAGTAGCCAGTGGTATTATTGCTGCGATCCTGATAGTCGATCCCCACCAGCAGACGGTGGTTAACCTGCCAGGTATCAAAGCTGCCGTCGAGCTGGTTATCCAACGTAATCGCCGACATTTTTTCATCGGAGCCGGAGTAGCCGCGATTAAGTTCGGTTTCATTCAGCCAGCCCGCCGCATAGACCTGGTTCAGCTCCACGTCGGTATGCAGGTAGCGCAGCTTTTGCCGCACCGACCAGCCGTTATCAAACAGGTGCTCAATGTTGTAGCCCACCATGTTTTCACGGCGATCGTATTTATCATAATCATCCTCGCCTTCGTAAAAGGTGTTGGAGATCTTTTGTCCGTAATGCGGAACCACGGTGCCGTCATACGGCAGACCAGAATGGCTACCGCCTTCCGGGTCACGGTGCAGATAGGCCATCAGATCCAGACGCGTCTGGTCGGTGATGCGCCAGGTCAGGCTGGGCATCAGCGCATAACGTTCTTCCTTCAATGGACCAAACTGCGAGTCCGCGTAACGCGTCATTCCGCTCAGTCGCGCCGCCACGCGATCGTTATCATCCAGCGCCCCGGTGACGTCAAACGCCGCGCCGCGTTGGTTATTGTTGCCGGCAAACAGCTTTACTTCTCCACCCGCATCAAACGATGGCTTACGTGAGGTCAGCGCCACAATACCGCCCGGAGAGGAGCGGCCATACAGTACGGAAGCCGGGCCGCGTACCACTTCGATATCTTCGAGGAACCACGGATCGACCACCAGCGAGCTGTGAGAGTTGGTGTCGCCCATCATCTTCAGACCATCGAGATAGACGTTGTCCAGGCTGCCGTCAGAAAAGCCGCGCAGCACGATGTAGTCAAAGCGATTGGAAGCGCCAATCTGATTGCTGTACACCCCCGGCGTATAGCTGACGGCCTGGCGCACGCTGGTTGCGCCCTGCTCTTCAAATTGTTCACGGGTAACGATCGATACCGACTGCGGCGTTTCAATATCCGGCGTGGCAAGCTTCGTGGCCCCGCTCTGCATCTGTGAGGTGACAACCACCGTATCGTTTTTTGTTGTTTCCTGCGCCAGCAGAGGAAAAGCCACGCTGCCGGTAACCCATCCCACCAGCAGCGCCAAGCGAGTCTTCGCGAACATGAATATCTCCAAAGGCATGTCTAATTGTAAGTGAGAATTATTACCTTTTTACTGACGGAGATAGCTATGCCGGATGCCAGGTTGCCTATGCGCAGTGCCACATTGTCAGGAAATCACGTGCGTAAAACGCAAATATGGATTAGCAAGGTTTGAGCAAATAGCCCGGCGAAAAGCCGTAACGGCGACGAAAAGCGGTAGAAAAGTTGGTGGCGTGCTGATAACCCGACATCCAGGCCGCCTGTTGTACGCTGTATCCTTCCAGTAGATAGCCGCGCGCACGTTCCAGACGGCAATCGCGCAGGTAGTCGAATACCGAACAGCCATAGGCTGCGCGAAACTTACTGCGCAGGCTGCTGGGACTCATCGCCGCGCGTTGGGCCAGTTCATTAAGGGTGTAGTCATTTTCGGGACTCTGCTCCAGCAGACGGCGAACGACCTCCAGCCGTTGTTGCTCACCGCTGGCCGCAAGGCGTTTGCCGCTCTCAACCTGACACACGCTAAGGCCATGGCCGAACAGTTGTAATATCAGCCCTTCCAGCATCAACTGGCGAGAAACATGGCTAATCGTGCTCTGCTGCGCGTACTGCAGTCCGCTGAGTAAAAACCCCGGTACCTGCCATATAAGCGTCGGTGTCTGGCATCTTTCCCACTCACGCATCAATGATTCAAGCAACCCCGTGCGCCACGCGCCGTCGGGATACAGACCAAGCGATAAGGTTCGCAGTTTGCAGTCGGCATGATGGCGGGCACGCATCGTCTGGTGCTCGCTCAGGCGTGAGCTAAACGCCATCCCGGAACGCACCATATGCTCCTGCCCGTTGAGCGTCAGGATCACGCAACCTTCCATGACTACCAGCATATAGAGAGGGCTGCTGTGGCGGGAGGTGGTTTCGTAAGGTTGCAATACCTGTACGTCGGAGTGCGTCACGCACATTCCGCAGGGGAGCGTCATCTCCTCCACCTCACCTTGCAGAACGGGGCTGCAGGACGGTAAATCCGGCTTTTGCGCCAACAGGGGAAAACGGTAATCAATCCCGTAGCGTTCACCAAAATCCATAAACTCGCTGACGGAGAAGGTGCGAGCAACGCGTCTGGAGGCATTCAGGGCGGTGGTGTTCTTCATGCTGTCTTCTGCACAGGAAATGGGATTAACGATTTATCACTGAAGCAACATTACCATTCCCTGAACAACACGACAATAATAATGAGAACTATTATCAATTAAATAATAACGCAGTCTCTCGCCAACCCGCCATCTCATCAGGCGGAATAACCCACTGATGAGATGAGCAGCGCCGGGTTAACGCCCTGAACACTATGCTACGATTTTTCTTCCACCTGAAATACAGCCACCGCCTCGGACAGCATGGCCGACTGCTCTTCCACACTGCCTGTCGTGGCGGCAATCTCCTCAACCAACGATGCGTTCTGTTGAGTCACTTGCTCCATCTGCGTTACCGCGACCCGGATCTGTTCAATACCACGGCTTTGTTCTCCTGATGCGCCGGAGATATCTTCCATTAATACGTTGATGTTGCGTATCGCTTTGGCGAGATCCGCCATCATGACCCCACTATTTTCAGCTATCTCAACGCCTTCTTTGACGCTGATTGCCGCTTTGGCTACCAGTTCACTGATCTCTTTCGCCGAGGCGGCGCTACGCTGGGCAAGGGTTCTGACTTCACTGGCTACAACGGCAAACCCACGCCCGGATTCACCTGCGCGTGCTGCTTCTACCGCGGCGTTTAACGCCAGGATATTGGTCTGAAACGCAATACTATCAATAACATGTGATATTTCGTTTACGCTTTGCGCATTGATGCTGATCAGGTGAATTTTCTCGACCATCTCACTCATCAAACGCTCGCCGCGCAGGGCCATTTCTGTGCTTTCACTGGTCATGGCAGATGCCTGGTGGGACTTATCGGAGTTATTTCTTGTCGTTACCGAAATCTGTTCCATGCTGGCAGCTGTTTCCACTACTGCCGCCGCCTGCTGCTCCGTTCTGGTCGATAAGTCTGAATTACCGGAAGCAATTTCCTGCATACCCGTATTAATCGATTCGACGCCATCGCGAATGGTGCTGACCGTCTCACGCAGACCGTTCTGCATATTTTGTAAATTCAAACACAACAGACCTATCTCATTATTACCCGATACCTTAACCGGATGACTCAGATCGCCTTTGCCAATCCGTGAAAAATGCTCAGACACGGTATTTAATGGCCGAATGATTGTCCGGTTCATCCAGATATTGCAGATAAAAAAGATAAGTACTGTTACCATCAGGATCACAGATACCTTCAGTACTGACTTATTAAACTGAATGTGGGTCTGTTCTACGATCTTTTCACCGACCAACAGTGTTGATTTGTAATAATTCTCCACCTGGCTATCAAAGTTTTTGCGAATCGCAAGCAGTTCAGGCTCGATAGTTACTTGTGTATCCACAATACTTCCGGTAGAAATCATCTCATTTAATTTATCAACATGTTTTTGTGCCGCATTCATTTGTTGTTCAAATGCTGCCCTGATAGCTTTACCGATCTGCGGATCATCAGCGGTTAAACCTGGTATGTCCCAGAAATTATTGAACTGTTTTCTGGCTTTACCAATCTCCTCTTGCGCCTGGCTCAATGTTTGTTGAGTATCAGACATATTATTCAACTGAATGTTATCAAGTCCCCCTCTTATTTTATAAACAGCCTCAGCAACCTGATGCAATGCATCCTGTTCCTTAATGACATTATGCAGTAAAAGTGTACTTTTTTGGTTCTCTTTGAGATCGATGAGCTCAAATCCATTAGAAAAAAACTGCATAAAAGTGAATAACAACAGCAATAATAACAGACTGGTTTTAATCCTCATATCCTTTAACATTTGAACATCTCCATAAAAATAAAGTTCATCCACGACCTAATTGTTATCGACCCGCAAAGAAATACCTTAACCTGTAAAATGGTTAATTATCAGAACGTATTCTCGCTGGCTTTCTCGTCATAAATTAGATGCACGAACCTACACACTGCGGCCAGCTGGGTATATCTCAAGCAGGGATAAATAAAACCAGAACAAACCCACATTAATATTATTTATGGATAATAAAATGATACGCAAATTGAACGCCAACAAGCCATTGAGAATAGCTGAGTTGGCGTTATCTGACTTAAACCAGGCAGCGAATATAGACGGTAACCTCTGCCTGTCTATCGCCCGGAACCCGCACCCAGGACAACGAATCAACGGTGATTGGCGCCATTTCATTTTCTAAGCGTAATAAAGGCGTACTGCCATCTGGCGTACCTGTGCTTTCCGCTATCTCGAGAACGCCCCGAAATGAAATGGATACGTTGTCTGGAATATTAGACAACCTAATCCATTCGCTGCCGATCGCTAACTTTCGCGTAAACATTCGCTATCCTTGGCGCGTGGTTTATATCCGATACATTGATATGTAGATCAATACATTGTTCGAATTATCAGCACACTGCTCAGTTCGTCAGTTAAGTATTACTTACCTGAAGAAAATGGAAGTGGTAAAACTCATTCGATATGTGCTTTACAAATTCAACTGTGAGGTTATGTTTGATGAAAGTTAACTTTGCAAACTCAACATCACCATACACCCGGATACAGAAGGGGTTAACAATCTCTCCCTGAATGCCAAAGCACTCCTGAAGTCTGGTGTCATCCATAAAAATAAAATTACCGTCTCTTACCTTAATTTTTTCATGCAGACCTCGCCATTTTTCCGGCGTAAGCAAAAAGCTTTCCCAGCCATTATTTCTCAATACCTCGATCGTATGAGTAAACTTAAAATAGTCGTTTTGCATTGTTACATCACCACTCGAAGTCGAGTACAGGTATTCTATTTTAAATTTAAGCTGTGCATTGAGGCTTTTTTTCTTTCCTTCATCAATTAACCACTGAAGCTCATTGACGATACTCCTTGAAAAGAGTTTTCTTTTTTTAGCGATGGCCAGCCAATGCATAATAAAAAGATGTTCTGACATTTTAGAGTTAATCTTACGATCCTGTGTTGCGATACCGATTGCAACTAATGCACTCCAGGTAAACGCTTCCAGGTCATCCTGATAATGGTGTCGTAACGTACTAACTTTTCCTGAATCTTTTACCACTGAAACCTGCCCAAATAAATCATTATTTCATGTCAACCTTGCATCATTCCATTTAAAAAACTACTACAACTAAAAACCTCAAAATATGATCCAGATTAATTTATCTCAATGTAAAATAAGAGACATGAAACACATTATCTTTATTAATCATTAATAGTTGAAAGGTTGACCGCAAATAATAAGAACAGCTCAATAAAGCTGAAAGATAATAATAATCACCAGCAATCAATGCAACAACATATCAAACCAGAAAACCTCCAGATTCAATGAATCGGAGGTTTGCCTGTGCCTGCAATTGTTAATAGAAAATACCGATGATCAGAGTATGAGTAACAAAACCTACGATCAACGGCACGGCGGTCCGTTTCACCACATCAAATGGGGTTATTTTGGCTCCGCTGGAAACGGCAATCACCACGCCGGATACCGGTGAAATTGCCCGTCCCATATGCGATGCCTGCTGCATCGGCAGGATCATGGCAACAGCATTAGCCCCCATGCTGGCGGCGATTTGCGGGATGAGCTCAACAAAGGCGAGGAATGGCGCATTTCCCGAGCCCATAATGATAGCCGCGGCCAGCGTCACCAACGCAAATACCACCGCCATGGCAAACGGTGGTAACCCCACGTGTTCAGCCATCAGTATAAGTTGGTCGATAGCACCGATAACCTTAATGCCATGAGCAAAAACCCCCGCCGCCACCAACAGTCCAACCACGCCAGTAAACGCAGTGCCCATTCCCTTAAGGAAATGGCTGAATCCTTCGCATACCGACTTTAAATCACGCACCCGCAGCCACTCGATCAGCATACAGATTGCCATTGAAATGAGGACAATGGTGATAATATTCAGGTTAATACCGCTGACGAACATCTCGGATGATCCCACTGCCATCAGAATTGGTAGCATCGGAAGCAGCGAGTAAAATGCCGGAGCTTTTCCTGAGTCAGTCACCTCAGCGCTACCGATTTCCCGTGGTAACGTCCCCGCTTTACGGTCACAATGTCGCTGCCAAAAAAAATGGCAAACGCCGACGACCAGAACCGTTGCCAGCGCGGCGGGTCCCTGGTGGTAGACAACATATTCCACCACATCCATATTGACCGCTTTAGAGCCCCGGATAGCATCGATTGCCGTCGGGGTGTAAGCCACGCCAAGCGAAGTGGCAATAACCCCGGCAGCCGAAGCCGCAGAAAGCCCTAATCCCAGCATAATGGGGAACATCGTCCCCATCAGCAATACGGCAAGCCCGGTTGCTGAAGGAATGGCCAACTGCAGGAGGCTGGCGAGCAGGTAGGAGAAAAAGAGCAGCACATAGGGTGAACGCAGCGTCCGTAAGGGTTTCGTGACGACGCGCACGACAGCTTCATTTGCCCCGATGTGGTCCATGTAATGCGCAAATCCCATTAACGCCATGATCATCAGGCCGAGATCGGCGGCACGGGTGCTGAAGAGATCGCGCATCACCTCGAAAGGATCAAGGAAGGAAATCCCCGTACTGGCAACGCCCTTCGGTAATACCGTCCCCCATCCGGTTAACGCGGTGCAAATCATCAGAACTAAGCCCGCAATAAATAGCACAGGTTCAGCGCGATAACCTTTCAGAATCAGACGCGCCACCATCACGATAACCAGAAGCGCGATTAATACCTGAATCATGGCTGAGCTCTCCGCTGCGAGAACTCAGTATACGTTTCCTCAATGACCGCCACCACGACATCGCTGGCAGCCCGTAAGGAACGCACCGGCAGATACTCATAAATTGAATGGAAGTTATGAGCACCGGTAAAAATATTTGGGCACGGCAATCCTTTTTGCGACAGAACCGCGCCATCATACCCGCCACGCATAGCGACAGGGGCTGGGGTAATGCCACATTTCTGATAAGCGCGCAATGCAATATCAATCGGATAGCGCGCATCACCCTGCAGGCTATTAAACACATTCTGATAGCGATCGGCTAAATGACAGACCACGCTGTTTTCTCCCCACAGCGCACAGGTGCTTACGGCAAGCTGACGGATAAACGCCATTCGCGCCTTATAACCTTCTTCACTGAAGTCGCGGATATCCAGCTTAAGGACCGTACGGGCGCTGTTACCCTGTAGCTGTTTTACCCAGTAATAACCTTCGCGCCCTTCCGTATACTCAGGCGCTTCTCCCCCTGGTAGCATCGCAATAAACTTATGCGCCATCAGCAGCGAGTTCTTGAGCTTACCTTTGGCCGACATCGGGTGTGCGGACTGCCCGGTAAAGATGATTTCCGCATCACCCGCATTCCAGTTTTCGTAAACAAACTCACCGATACCGCAGCAGTCCAGGGTATAGCCAAAATCAGCACCAAATGCCGCAACATCAAACGCTTTTGCGCCACGCAGGCCCTGTTCCTCGTCCGGGACAAAACCGACTTTCACCGGCCCATGTTTAATCTCCGGATGCGTAATCAGATACTCCAGGGCATTCATAATTGCGGCGATGGCGGCTTTATCGTCTGCTCCTAACAGACTGGTTCCATCCGTTACCAACAGGTCATCACCGATATAATTTTTCAGTTCTGGAAATTCACTTTCGCGCAGGTAAATATTCAGCTCTTTGTTCAGGCATAAATCCCCCCCGCGATAATGCAGACGCTGTGCTTTGGTGTCAGCGGTCTGTTCCGCACTGGTATCCAGATGACCAAAAAAGGAGACCACCGGGATCGCGTCATCGGTATTGCCAGGTAAGGTTGCCGTCACAATAGCGGTATCCCTGACCTCAATGTTTTCCATTCCTAATGCTTCAAGTTCTGCTGCAAGCAGTTTTGCCAGTTCCATTTGACCTGGGGAAGAAGGCATTATCCCATTAGCGCCGTTTTCCCTTGATGTCGTGGTATTGATTTTCGTGTAGTTTATAAAGCGTTCAACAATATCCATTCCAGGTGATCCTTAATGTATCATTTAAGAGGTACTGCGAGAGAAGACCAGCATGCAGCGCGGGTTGATGAATCTGAAAACCGAATAAAATCAGCGTTCATCCCAGAACGCTGATTTTATGGGCACTACGACAACGATTTATATAAAGGAAGATAAAAAGGCCAGTGGTTGTACCTGTGATTAAAAACTCCTTTCTGATTGATGAAATCATATTCCCTGTCTGTTTTTACTGCTATTTCCCATGGTGTTGAGCTAACAGAAGTCATAAATAGTATACGTATACCTAAGAGATAATAGAAATCATTTAGATTCCTGTATTCTGCACCGGTATAAGATGTACCATCGCTATATTTTTTTAATGAACGAATACTGTTACAGCTACATGCAACCGTTTGCACTTCTCTACAAATAGCCAGTTAGCGCACTAAAATCCGTGAACAAAATCACAATTACTTCAAAATCACGCTTTTCTCATTATCATGAAAAACAGTTAGTTATAAGAGAAATCATATAATACCCCTATAAATTAAGGTGGATTCATACTATTCACAATGGAATATGTTCATGGTGTTACTATTTCAATATTACAAAACCCGTTGAACAAAGATCTCACAAGACATTATTAAAAAGGCTCCAACAACAATATTAATATTTTATTCAAAGTGCTTAACAAATTTATCCACATACAAAAAAAACCTCTCCCCTGAGAAGAGATTCAGGGCAGAGGTAATACGGGTGTTAAGGACATATTTATAGTTTTAATGATAACAGAAGAGCTTCTTGCAGGATCGAGTATACACACTTAGCAGCATTAAGAAAATTCTTAAAACAATGAAATTAAAAATTTAATTTAAAACCACTTTTATAATCAAGAAGTATTTATCAAAGCAAAAAAGCAAGCAACAGAAAACTTTAATCGCATTAATCAATGATGTCATAATAATTAAACAGCAACGCTGCGTGGCTAACGATGACGATATTTACGATGTTCAAATATTAAATTATATTGATACATCAACGCATTTTCACATAACAAGAATTAAAAAGTCGTTAAATAAGCAAAATACACTTTTTCGTTACTGATCACACTTCTTCCACAGGGAGATTCCCCCTGCTGTTCCTTGCTGGTATGATTCAGCAGGTAAATACCTTCTAACTCAACCCGAGGCTTTGATGCTGGAGAATGTAATCATCTGATAATCAGCTTCCCGACCTTTTCAGGCCGGACTGGTTATCAATGCGCCGAAATCGAATGCGGACACCGCTGTGTGTTTGCACGTTTTGCACATGATGATTAAACAGGTTTTCCAGTATGAATTTATCCCGTCAGGAACAACGTACCTTACACGTTCTCGCCAAAGGTGGTCGTATTGCTCACGTCCGCGATGCCTCAGGCCGCGTCACTTCCGTCGAATGCTATAGCCGCGAAGGATTGCTTCTCTGCGACTGCACACTCGACGTATTCAAAAAGCTCAGAACCAAAAAGCTGATCAAATCCGTCAATGGTCAGCCCTACCGTATCAATACTACCGGGCTGAACAACGTTCGCGCCCAACTGGATAATCGCTAAGGAGAGAGAAATGGATATCCCGAAGATTTTTACAATCAGCGAAAGCGCACATCGCATTCATAATCCGTTCACCGCGCAGAAATACGCCACGTTAGGTCAGGCTTTGCGAATGGCCTCAGGCACCCGCATCCTGGACCTTGGCAGCGGATCGGGTGAGATGTTGTGCACCTGGGCACGCGATCATAATATTTCCGGCGTAGGTCTCGATATGAGCATGCTGTTCAGTGAGCAAGCCACTCTACGAGCCAAAGAATTGGGCGTCACTGAGCGCGTGCGTTTTATTCATGCCGATGCAACAGGTTATATCGCTGAAGAAAAATTCGATATTGCCGCCTGCGTTGGCGCAACCTGGATTGCAGGCGGCGTTGCCGGAACGGTCAGACAGCTGGAACAAAGTCTCAAACCCGGCGGGATCATACTCATCGGCGAACCATACTGGCGTCAGATGCCCGCAACGGAGGAGATTGCCCAGACTTGCGGCGCGACGTCAGTGACTGATTTCCTCTCTCTGCCGGAACTCGTTTCGTCTTTCGACCAGCTCGGTTATGACGTGGTTGAAATGGTACTGGCTGACCAGGAGGGTTGGGACAGATACGAGGCGGCAAAATGGTTAACGATGCGCCGGTGGCTGGAGGCAAATCCGAACGATGACTTTGCCCCGGAAGTCAGAGAACAACTGAGAGGTTCACCAGCACGCCACGTTGCATTCACCCGTGAATACATTGGCTGGGGCGTGTTCGCACTTATGCAGAGGTAATAGGTAAAGTCGGTATAGCCAGGCAGGTTGTACCGACTTTCTCATGGCTTACTTCATTAATACTTCAACAAATTTAGCCAGCCATTGCGGATGCGCGGGCCATGCCGGCGCGGTAATCAGATTGCCATCAACGTGGGCCTGGTCAATACCGATGTCTGCGTAATGTCCACCGCTCAGACGAACCTCTGGCGCACAGGCCGGATAGGCGCTACAGGTCCGATTTTCTAACACCCCCGCCGCCGCTAACAGCTGAGGCCCATGACAAACCGCGGCGATAGGTTTACCGGCTGCGTTGAAATCTTGCACCAGCTTGATGACATCCGGATTCAACCGGAGATATTCCGGAGCACGTCCGCCAGGGATCAGCAGCGCGTCGTAATCTGCGGCCCGCGCCTCGGCAAAATTCGCATTCAACGTAAAACGATGCCCGGGCTTTTCACTGTAGGTCTGCGCCCCATCAAAATCATGAATAGCGGTTTGAACGTAGTCACCCAGGCTTTTATCCGGACAGACAGCATCAACACGATGGCCCAGCATTTGCAGTGCCTGAAAAGGCACCATCGTTTCATAATCTTCGACATAATCTCCGACCAGCATCAGTATCTTCTTCATTCACATCCCCCGCTCACGATTATTAATGATGAGAAATAATGGCCATCTTTACTATAGCCCACGCATTTCACGGCATTAATAAATACAACAGAACACGCCGTCACCCGACGTCAGAAAGTAGTTATCCTTGTCCCTCCATCAGATACAGGCATGTGATGATTCACCGCCGGCTGAACCCATTTTATTCTCTATAATGATGCCGTGATTGCACCAGTATTAAATACTATTCTGAATAATGGCGGCCTTTACAATATTCTATTTATCAAAGAAATATGAGAATCCTGCCATACATCCTCAGGGCTAATAAATCCTTTCGGATTATATGCAATGCTAATTCCGGCATTGTTGAAGCAAGCGTAGACGAGTTCGGAGCAGATGTATTCCCTGTCCTTTTTCGATTTTCCCTTCCCAAGTGCTATCCTCGCAAGGATGCGTGCTATTTCTTCTTTATCATATGGACGGGTTAGTTCATTAAGACCAAAAGCGGCTACTTGCTCAACGGCAGACTTAGACAACGCATCATACCTGGCGAGAACAACCCGGCCTTTGTAAGGTTTCCCAATATCATCATAATCTGATAAGTATTTTGATAATGGAGCAAGCCGTACCCCCATATCTTCCACGCTTTCCAGGAGCAACACCCGATCTATTTGCGGTAAAACAAAAACAATCCCCACATGGCTCCATGGTGAATCAGTCATCTTTTCAATTGCTTTTGATACCAGGTAGTCTCCGGAGGCGAAAAAAAGGTCACCTGATTTTAACGTTTCACGCAACGTGGCATAATTAACCACTTTCATCGCTTTGACTTGTGCTAAATCAATATGATTTGGCATGTGAACCTCGAACAGAAAAAGGATGGCATTAAAAGTTTATCCAACCTGCTGCTATATCTCTCTACGACGAAATAACGATACCGGATCTCTTTTTACGGCCGAGGGCGCCCTTGACGGCACGCCCTGTTGTTAATACCCGAAATAGCAATGTGGTTCGTCGTCTGATTTATTCCCCATCACTCCCAGGCCCGCTCAGATTTCGCGGCATCAAACTGCGGCGGCGGCTTACGAAAACGTCCGGTCAGCCAGGCAAGGTACACCAGCCCAACACCGGCCCATACCAGTCCCAGCGTCAACGATGTCACCTCCAGATTCACCCACAGTACGGCAACGGTGGCGGCACCGACCATTGGCAATACCAGATAGTGCAACTTCTCTTGCCAGGTATGCTTGCGTCCTTCACGACGCCAGAAGTGGTTAAACACGGAGAGATTAACGAACGTAAAGGCCACCAGCGCGCCAAAATTAATCAACGCCGTAGCGGTCACCAGATCAAAAAACAGGGCCGACAGCGCCACAATCCCGACCATAATGACGTTCAGCGCGGGTGTACGCCATTTCGGATGAACATAGCCAAAGTACTTCTCCGGGAAGACATTATCGCGGCCCATCACGTATAGCAGACGCGAAACACTGGCATGCGACGCCAGACCTGACGCCAGCGTATTCACAAAGGTGGTACACAGGAAAATTGACTGGAACAGTTTACCGCCGACGTACAACGCAATCTCCGGCAGCGCCGCATCCGGGTCTTTAAATCGGCTAATGTCCGGAAAGAACAACTGCATAAAGAACGAAGCGGCAATGAAGATCAGTCCGCCGTACAGCGCGGTGAGGAAAATAGCTTTTGGGATGGTACGTGCGGCATCCGGCGTCTCTTCAGAGAGCGTCGTTACCGCATCAAAGCCGAGAAACGAGAAACAGACAATGGTCGCCCCGGTGATAATCGGAATCAAATGCGCATTCTGGCTGATAAACGGTTGCAGCGACCAGACGGTCCCTACCCCCTCGCCTTTGTGCAGCCCCTGTACCACGAGGAAAATGAACACCACGATTATCGCCACCTGTACCAGAACAAACAGCGCATTGAAGTTCGCCACCAGGTTAACACTTTTCAAATTGGCCGCGGTGAGGATCGCCACGAACATCACTACCCAAATCCATGGCGCAACCCCCGGGAACAGCGCGGAAAGGTAAATTTTCGCCAGTAGGACGTTAATCATCGGCAGGAAAAGATAGTCAAGCAGTGACGACCAGCCGACCATAAACCCCACATGCGGATTAATCGCTTTTTGCGCGTAGGTATAGGCCGAACCGGCTTGTGGAAACTGGCGCACCAGCTTCCCATAACTGATGGCGGTAAACAGTACTCCCGCCAGGGCCAGCAGATAAGAGGCCGGAACATGGCCGTTGCTGATACCCGAAACAATGCCAAAGGTGTCAAACACCGTCATCGGCGTGAGATAGGCCAGCCCCATCACCACCACCTGCCACAGCTTCAGGGATTTTCGCAGCTGTGCTTTGCCCGGCTGGGCAGCATGATCCGCAGAAGGATTAGTCGACATAGCTTTCCTCCCCGCGACGAGCCCTGATCTGCGTTCGAAACGTGGGTACAGCAGACCTGGGTCGTGTCGGGGAGGAGAGCCATAAGAAAGGCGTCAATGTTGCACCGCACAGGAGCTGTCCGTACTTACTGCGGGAGCCATGGATGCTCACGCGGGGCTGTTTTTTAAACATAGGCATCATCACATTTCCTCGTCACAAACTCTGTCGGTTATCTGAAGACCCGTTGTCGCCCGCGCTCCATTACGCGACATCCGGGAAATGGCAGGTGATCCTGCAATTTTTACGGGCTGGCTCCGCTCAGCCCGCATGATGCAACTTCTTTATTAATGACCTGTATAACGGTCAGGCGTTTTTCAGCATCCACTCAATTTCGGTGTCGGTTATCAGGCGTTCAAACTGGATCAGCTCATCGTTTTTACAGGCATGATACACATGGCTAAAACGCTCCCCGAGCAATTCACGCAGATTGTCATTTTGCATGAACTCCCACAGCGCATCGCTCTGGCGGATAGGAAACGGTAGCCCTTCCTGCTCAAGTCCGTTGCCTTCCACCTCATCCTGCAACGGCAGTTCGTTATCCAGACCGTGGAGGATCCCCGCCAGAATGGTCGACATCACCAGGTACGGGTTAGCATCCGCCCCCGCCACGCGATATTCAACCCGATGGTTATCACGATCGCCGCAGGGAATACGCAGCGCCACCGTACGGTTGTTGTGCCCCCAGGAAGCCTGGGTCGGAACATACATCCCCGGCTGGAAACGGCGATAAGAGTTCACGTTCGGCGCCAGCAACGCCATTGACGCGGGCATCAGATCAATCATCCCGGCAAGCGCACGCTTAAGTAATGCGGAATCATCGCCATTCGCATCTGCCAGCACGTTCTCGCCTTTGTTATTCATAATGCTGATGTGGATATGCATCCCGCTACCGGCATGCTCCTCATAAGGCTTTGCCATAAACGTGGCATGCATCTTGTGTTTTTCTGCCACCAGCCGTACCAGGCGTTTCAGCGCCAGCGCGTCGTCGCAGGCGTCGAGTACGTTATCGGTATGGTAGAGATTGATTTCAAACTGCCCCGGGGAGGCTTCAGCTACCGCGCCGTCTGCCGGGATCAGCTGCAAACGGGCCAGTTCATCGATATCGTTGAGCACATCTGCAAAGTGGTTCAGGTTATCAACAGAGTAAACCTGACTTTGGGTATTACGATCGTCCGTTCCCGGCGCGCACGGCGGCTGCAGATAACCTTCGGGATCGCGCTTACGATCGAGTAAATAGAACTCCAGCTCTACCGCTACGACGGGGAACAGACCGCGCTGGCGTAGTTTCTGCCAGAGTCGGTTAAGTACGTTCCGCGGCTCAACGTCAAAGGGAGCGCCATCTTCATCCAGCATCGTCAACATCATCTGCGCAATAAACTCCGGATCGGCGGCCGAAGGGGTTAACGTGCCGGCCACCGGAACACAGGTCCGATCCGGTTCGCCAAGCTCCTGGCCTAATCCCGCCTCTTCGACCACATTGCCAAGAATATCCATCGCGAAAACGGATGCCGGGAAATAGCAGCCTTTCTCTAATTTATGTAATCCTGCAACCGGAAGACGCTTACCGCGAAAACAGCCATTAAGGTCGGTTAACAGCACATCCACATACTGCGTATTGGGATACCGTTCCAGATACTGTTTAACTTCACGCGCAAACGCGCTACTTCGTCTCTCTTCAGAATGCTGAACAAAATTCTCAACTTCTACGATATTGGTTTCCATGATTCACCGCCGTTGGCCTGGTAAGCTGTTCTGTGATTTGACTGTTAAATATAATGTCCACTCTTCGACTCTGGATGCAAACAAATTGTTTGTCAAATGTTAAATTAAGTTTGCTAGAAGGTTATTCCGCTGCTAGATTGAGAAAATAATGAACGGAATGGCGCAACAAGGAACCGTTTGGCAATAATTTATTCCAAAACGTGAGGTCGATCATGGGCAATATATTTGACAAGCCAGTTATTGGTGTCGTGATGTGCAGGAACAGGCTTAAGGGTCACCAGACCCAGACTCTGCAAGAAAAGTACCTGAATGCGGTATTAAATGCCGGTGGATTACCGATAGCGCTTCCCCATGCGCTCGCGGAACCCGAATTGCTAAACGCACTGTTACCGAAACTGGATGGTATCTTCCTGCCAGGAAGCCCAAGCAATGTGCAGCCGCACCTCTATGGTGAAAATGGCGATGAGTCTGACGCCGATCCCGGGCGTGATCTTCTGAGCATGGCGCTAATTACCGCCGGGCTCGAAAGGCGCATTCCCATTTTCGCCATCTGCCGGGGCTTACAAGAATTAGTTGTCGCCACTGGCGGGACTCTGTATCGTCGCCTGTGCGATCACTCACAGTTCCTGGAACATCGTGAAGATGCAGAACTCCCGGTGGAGCAGCAATATGCGCCATCTCATGAAGTTCAGGTTCAACAGGGAGGATTGCTATCTCAGTTAATACCAGGTTGCAGCACGTTTTGGGTTAACTCCCTGCATGGTCAGGGCGCAAAAACACTTGGCCCGCAGCTGCGCGTGGAAGCACGCTCGCAGGATGGATTAGTGGAAGCTGCCAGCGTCCATGACCATCCTTTCGCGCTCGGCGTGCAGTGGCACCCGGAATGGAACAGTAGCGAATACGCCCTGTCGCGTTTGTTACTTGAAGGTTTTATCACCGCTTGTCAGAACCACCTCGCTGAAAAACAGCGACTCTGACCACTACTGTTAAGGAAATGCAATTATGAGCGATGACGGCCTGGCGCCGGGTAAACGTTTGTCAGAGATCCGCCAGCAATTGGGTCTTTCGCAGCGTCGTGCCGCCGAACTGTCTGGGTTAACGCATAGCGCCATCAGCACCATAGAGCAGGATAAAGTCAGTCCTGCCATCAGTACGCTGCAAAAGCTATTGAAAGTATATGGGCTGTCGCTCTCCGAGTTCTTCGCGGAACCGGAAAAGCCTGACGAACCGCAGGTGGTTATCAATCAGGAAGATTTGATTGAGATCGGGAGTCAGGGAGTATCCATGAAGCTGGTACACAACGGAAATCCGAATCGTACGCTGGCAATGATGTTTGAAACCTATCAGCCAGGCACGACAACCGGGGAGAGAATTAAACACCAGGGTGAAGAGATTGGCACAATACTGGAAGGTGAAGTGATACTGACCGTCAATGGTCAAACGTATCCTCTGGTTGCAGGACAAAGTTATGCCATAAACACCGGCATACCTCATAGTTTCAGCAACACCTCGGCAGGGATCTGCCGCATCATCAGTGCCCACACTCCCACCACTTTCTAATAAGTAGCGGCCTGAGTTTCTCAGGCCTTCTTAAGTAACGCGCATTAACAGGGTACATCCCTGGGGCATCGTGCAGCCTGATTTTGCCTGAAAAAGAACAGCAACGAACTTTATCTTATTGATATAAAAGGAGTAGCTATGAACTTTCAGAATCTTAAATATTGGCGTGAGAAAGCCAGCCATTATTCGCCGGAAACCCGTTTATTTATTAACGGCGAATATTGTACCGCCGCTGATAACGAAACCTTTATTACGCTGGATCCGGCAGGACAACGTCCACTGGCTAAAGTCTCCCGCGGTAAAAAAGCGGATGTGGACCGCGCGGTCACCGCAGCCCGTACCGTATTTGAACGCGGGGACTGGTCGCAAGCCTCACCCACGGAGCGCAAAGCGGTACTGCACAAACTCGCCGATTTAATGGAGCAGCATCACGAGGAACTGGCGCTACTGGAAACGCTCGATACCGGTAAACCGATTCGCCATAGCCTGCGTGATGATATTCCAGGCGCCGCACGTGCCATCCGTTGGTACGCCGAGGCGATAGATAAAGTCTATGGCGAAGTTGCCACCACCTCGGTGAACGATCTGGCGCTGATTGTGCGCGAACCGGTGGGCGTGATTGCGGCTATCGTCCCGTGGAATTTTCCCCTGCTGCTGGCCTGCTGGAAACTTGGCCCGGCACTGGCTGCCGGCAATAGCGTGATCCTCAAACCTTCCGAAAAATCACCGCTGACCGCCATTCGCCTGGCTGCGCTGGCTAAAAAAGCGGGTTTGCCCGATGGCGTTCTCAGCGTTGTTAGCGGCTATGGTCACGAAGCGGGCCAGGCGTTGTCGCTGCATCCGGATGTCGATGTGATCACCTTTACCGGCTCGACCCGCACCGGCAAGCAACTGCTCAAAGACGCGGGCGACAGCAATATGAAACGCGTCTGGCTGGAGGCCGGAGGTAAAAGCGCCAACATCGTGTTTGCCGACTGTCCGGATCTACCGAAAGCCGCCGCGAATGCTGCGGCAGGTATCTTCTATAACCAGGGTCAGGTCTGTATCGCCGGTACGCGTCTGCTGCTGGAAGAGAGTATTGCCGATGAGTTCATCGCGCTGCTGAAAGAGCAGGCGAAAAACTGGCAGCCCGGCAACCCACTGGATCCGGAAACCACGATGGGCACGCTTATCGACAACGCGCATGCCGACACCGTGCACGGTTTTATTCGCGACGGTGAAGCGCAAGGCACGCTGGCGCTGGATGGCCGCAGCCACGTACATCCGGCGGCTATCGGCCCGACTATTTTTGTCGATACCGCGCCGCAAACCCACGTCAGCCGCGATGAGATCTTCGGTCCGGTACTGGTCGTCACCCGTTTTAGCAGCGAAGCCGAAGCCCTGGCGCTGGCCAACGACAGTGACTACGGCCTGGGCGCTGCGGTCTGGACCCGCGATTTGTCGCGCGCCCACCGTATGAGCCGGCGCCTGAAGGCCGGTTCGGTCTTCGTGAATAACTACAACGACGGTGATATGACCGTGCCGTTCGGCGGCTATAAGCAAAGCGGTAACGGACGCGATAAGTCCCTGCATGCGCTGGAAAAATTTAGCGAACTGAAAACCATCTGGATCTCCCTGGAGTCTTAATCATGACTGAACATACCAGCAGTTATTACGCCGCAAGCGCCAATCAGTACGAACCGTTTCCCACCCTCAGCGAATCGGTGAGCTGTGATGTTTGCGTCGTGGGCGGTGGCTATACCGGTCTCTCCTCAGCCCTGCACTTAGCCGAGATGGGTTACGACGTGGTGTTACTGGAATCCGCGCGGATTGGCTTTGGGGCCAGCGGACGCAACGGCGGTCAGTTGGTTAACTCTTACAGTCGCGATATCGACGTCATCGAACGCACCTACGGCCCGGATGCTGCCAAAATGCTTGGCAGCATGATGTTTGAAGGCGGCAATATCATCCGCGAACGCATCAAGCGTTATCAGATCGAATGCGATTATCGTCCCGGTGGGCTGTTTGTGGCGCTGAACCACAAACAGATGGAAACGCTGGAAGAACAGAAGTCGAACTGGGAACGCTACGGCAACACGCAGCTTGAGCTATTAGACAGCAGTGAAATTCGCCGCGAAGTCAGCAGCGATCGTTATGTCGGCGCGCTGCTTGACCACAGCGGTGGCCATATTCATCCGCTGAACCTGGCGATTGGCGAAGCTAACGCCATTCGTCTGAACGGCGGGCGCGTCTTTGAACAGTCGCCGGTTACCCGAATTCAGCACACCAGCCCGGCGGTGGTCAGCACGGAAAAAGGTCAGGTGACGGCCCGCTTTGTGATCGTCGCGGGCAATGCCTACCTCGGTGACAAACTGGAGCCTGCGCTGGCAAAAAGCAGCATGCCGTGCGGCACGCAGGTGTTAACCACCGAACCGCTGTCTGCGGAGATGGCGCGCTCGCTAATCCCGAAAAACTACTGTGTGGAAGATTGTAACTACCTGCTGGATTACTACCGTCTGACCGGCGATAACCGCCTGCTGTACGGCGGTGGCGTAGTCTACGGCGCTCGCGATCCGGACGATATTGAGCGTCTGGTGATGCCGAAACTGCTGAAGACCTTCCCGCAATTGCAGGGGATAAAAATTGATTACCGCTGGACCGGTAATTTCCTGTTAACGCTGTCTCGCATGCCGCAGTTCGGGCGTCTTGATACCAACATCTACTATATGCAGGGCTACAGCGGTCACGGCGTGACCTGTACCCACCTGGCAGGACGGCTGATTTCGGAACTGCTGCGCGGGGACGCCGAGCGCTTTGACGCGTTCGCCAAATTGCCGCACTACCCGTTCCCGGGAGGCCGCAGCCTGCGCATTCCGTTTACCGCCATGGGGGCGGCATACTACAGCTTACGCGATCGCCTTGGGGTTTAAGTTCTTCCGCGATAAACCCGACGCACAGGGCGGTCCCCCCTGTGCGTTTTTTTATTCCTGGGAAGCGAAAAACAGATAACAGCCACGAAAATAGCGCAACAGGAGATAACCACACTCTTTGCATTGCTTCTCTACTCCGATCGGATACGCTTTTTTAGATATTGCTGGCGGCGTGCGCCAGAACTCAACGGGGAAGAAACGCGTGCTATGAAAACGAATAACGAGGAGACCTTTTATCAGGCGATGCGCCGCAAAGGCGTGAGCAGACGTAGTTTTCTCAAATATTGTAGCCTCGCGGCTACATCGCTGGGGTTGGGAGCCGGAATGACGCCCAGAATTGCCTGGGCGCTGGAGAACAAACCCCGGATCCCGGTAGTCTGGATCCACGGGCTGGAATGTACCTGCTGCACCGAATCATTTATCCGCTCCTCTCACCCACTCGCCAAAGACGTCATCCTCTCCCTGATTTCCCTCGATTACGACGACACCCTGATGGCCGCCGCCGGAACGCAGGCCGAAGAGGTATTTGAAGACATTCTGAGCCGCTACCACGGCCGATACATTCTGGCAGTTGAAGGCAATCCTCCGTTGGGTGAACAAGGGATGTTCTGTATCAGCGGCGGGAGACCGTTTATTGAAAAACTAAAAAGAGCCGCCGCCGGTGCCAGCGCGATTATCGCCTGGGGAACCTGCGCCTCCTGGGGCTGCGTGCAGGCTGCCCGGCCTAACCCCACCCAGGCGACGCCGATCGATAAGGTGATCACCGATAAACCGATCGTGAAAGTGCCCGGCTGCCCGCCTATTCCTGACGTCATGAGCGCCATCATTACCTACCTGGTGACGTTTGGAAGGCTGCCTGAACTCGATCGTCTGGGGCGTCCGCTGATGTTCTATGGTCAGCGTATTCACGACAAATGCTACCGCCGCGCCCACTTTGACGCCGGGGAGTTCGTTGAGAGTTGGGACGATGACGCCGCCCGCAAAGGCTATTGCCTGTACAAAATGGGCTGCAAGGGACCAACCACCTATAACGCCTGTTCCACCACCCGCTGGAATGGCGGAGTTTCTTTTCCCATCCAGTCCGGCCACGGTTGTCTGGGATGTGCGGAAAACGGCTTCTGGGATCGCGGTTCGTTCTACAGTCGCGTGGTCGATATTCCACAGATGGGAACGCATTCCACCGCCGACACCGTGGGCCTCACCGCGCTTGGCGTCGTGGCTGCTGGCGTCGGCGTCCACGCGATCGCCAGCGCCGTCAATCAACACAACCGCCACAAACAGCAATTAGCCGACGCCGAACAACAGTCGCCAGAAAATAAGGATAAACAGGCATGAGCAGTTCGTATCAAACCCAGGGATATACGGTCAATAATGCCGGTCGCCGCCTGGTTGTTGACCCCATTACGCGCATCGAAGGTCATATGCGTTGTGAAGTGAACATTGATGAGCAGAACATCATCACCAACGCGGTTTCCTGCGGCACCATGTTCCGCGGGCTAGAAATCATTCTGCAGGGGCGCGACCCGCGCGATGCCTGGGCGTTTGTCGAACGAATTTGCGGGGTGTGCACTGGCGTTCATGCGCTCGCCTCGGTCTATGCCATTGAAGATGCTATTGGCATCAAGGTGCCTGACAACGCCAACATCATTCGCAATATTATGCTGGCGACGCTGTGGTGCCACGACCACCTGGTACACTTTTATCAGTTAGCCGGAATGGACTGGATTGACGTGCTGAATGCCCTGAAAGCAGACCCGCGCGCCACATCGCAGCTGGCGCAAAGCCTCTCAGCCTGGCCGATGTCTTCACCGGGCTACTTCTTTGACGTCCAAAATCGCCTGAAGAAGTTTGTCGAAGGTGGTCAGTTGGGGATTTTCCGCAACGGTTATTGGGGACATCCGCAGTACAAACTGTCGCCAGAGGCTAACCTGATGGGCTTTGCCCACTATCTGGAAGCGCTCGATTTTCAGCGCGAGATTATCAAAATCCATACGGTTTTTGGCGGTAAGAATCCGCATCCGAACTGGATTGTCGGCGGTATGCCGTGCGCGATTAATATCGATCAAAGCGGCGCGGTAGGCGCAGTCGATATGGAACGCCTTAACCTGGTACAGTCGATAATCACCCGCACCGCTGACTTCATCAATAACGTCATGGTGCCTGACGCATTGGCTATCGGCCAGTTCAATAAACCCTGGAGCCAGATTGGCACCGGACTTTCTGATAAGTGCGTCTTAAGTTACGGCGCGTTCCCGGATATCGCCAATGATTTCAGCGCGAAGAGCCTGTTGATGCCAGGCGGTGCGGTTATTAACGGTGATTTTAACAACGTCATGCCGGTAGACCTGGACGATCAACAGCAAATTCAGGAGTTTGTCGATCATGCCTGGTATCGTTATCCGGACGATCAATTAGGTCGCCACCCGTTCGAAGGGATTACTGAACCCTGGTATAACCCGGGCGATGTCAAAGGCAGCGATACTGATATCAAGCAGCTCAACGAACAGGAACGCTACTCGTGGATTAAAGCCCCGCGCTGGCGCGGACACGCCATGGAAGTTGGGCCGTTGGCGCGAACGCTGATTGCCTACCACAAAGGGGATGCCGCCACGATTGAATCGGTGGATCGTATGATGTCTGCGCTCAAGCTGCCGCTGTCGGGTATGCAGTCGACGCTGGGGCGTATTTTGTGCCGCGCACATGAAGCGCAGTGGGCCGTGAGCAAGCTGCAATATTTTTTCGACAAGCTGATGACCAACCTGAAAAACGGCAATCTGGCGACAGCGAATACCGAAAAATGGGAGCCAGCAAGCTGGCCTCAGCACTGCCGTGGGATTGGTTTTACCGAAGCGCCACGCGGAGCATTAGGCCACTGGGCATCGATTCGCGACCAGAAGATCGACCTGTATCAATGCGTGGTGCCGACCACCTGGAATGCCAGCCCGCGCGATCCGAAGGGACAAATTGGCGCTTACGAGGCGGCGCTGATGGGCACCCAAATGACGATACCGGATCAACCCCTGGAGATCCTGCGCACCTTGCACAGCTTCGACCCCTGCCTGGCATGTTCAACCCACGTACTCGGCGACGACGGCAGTGAACTTATCGCCGTCCAGGTTCGCTAAGCGTTAAGGAACGGAACGATGACTGGAAAAACATCCCCACGCGTCGGGGAGGCGCGTGATACCGCCACCAGCCACTATGTGTTTGAAGCGCCAGTACGCTTGTGGCACTGGCTGACGGTGGGCTGCATGTTGGTTTTGATGGTAACCGGATACTTCATTGGCCGACCACTGCCGTCGGTCAGCGGTGAGGCCACTTATCTATTCTATATGGGCGACATCCGACTGGTACATTTCGCCACCGCCATGGTGTTCACGGTAATACTGCTGATGCGCATTTACTGGGCCTTCGTTGGTAATCGCTATTCACGCGAGCTGTTTATCGTGCCGGTCTGGCGGCGCAGCTGGTGGCAGGGCGCGTATTCGGTGGTGCGCTGGTATCTGTTTCTGGAAAAAAAACCGGGAGATAATATCGGTCATAACCCCATCGCGCAGGCGGCGATGTGCGGTTATTTCCTGCTTTCCGTTTTTATGATCCTCACCGGTTTTGCCTTATACAGCGAACATAGCCAGTACGCCATTTTTACCCCCTTCCGCTATGTGACGGAGTTTTTCTACTGGACCGGCGGAAACTCTCTCGACATCCACAGCTGGCACCGCTTAGGAATGTGGTTCATCGCCGCCTTCATTCTGGGTCATGTGTATATGGCTATCCGTGAGGACATCATGTCTGACGAGACCGTCATCTCAACCATGATTAACGGCTTTCGTAGCCACAAATTTGCCAAACGTCAGCACGACAAGAAGGCGTCATGAGCGAACCTAACGTCATCGTGATGGGCTTAGGCAACCTGCTGTGGGCAGACGAAGGGTTTGGCATTCGGGTCGCCGAACGCCTGTACGCCCACTATCACTGGCCGGAATGGGTAGAGATTGTCGACGGCGGCACGCAAGGGTTAAATCTGCTGGGCTACGTTGAGCAGGCCAGCCATTTGCTGCTGCTGGACGCCATCGACTACGGACTCGCGCCGGGCACTCTACAAACCTACGCCGGTGACAAAGTCCCCAGTTACCTCAGCGCTAAAAAAATGAGTCTGCACCAGAACAGCTTTTCCGAAGTCCTGGCTCTGGCGGATATTCGCGGTCATCTGCCCGCACACATCGCTCTGGTGGGACTACAGCCGGTACAACTTGACGACTATGGCGGTAGCCTGACCGACACCGCGCGCGCTCAACTCCCGGCGGCGGAACAGGCCGCGCTTACGCAACTGGCCGCATGGGGTATTGCGCCACAGACAATCGATGAAACGCGTTGCCTGAACTATGAATGTCTGTCGATGGAAAACTATGAAGGCGTGCGTATTCGCCAGTATCACGTAACGCTGGAGAAATAAGCAACATGTTGAATGACAAACCATTTTCTGCATTATGGCAACGTATGCTGGCTAAGGGTTGGCAACCGCTAGCCGCGTCTGATCTGGATGACTGGGCAACCCGTGTGGGCAATGGCGTGGTCCTGCTCAGTAGCGATCCCCGCCGCACGCCGGAAGTCAGTGATAACCCGGTAATGATTGCCGAATTGCTCCACGAGTTTCCCCAGTTTGACTGGCACATCGCCATGGCGGATCTTGAGCACAGCGAGACGATTGGCGATCGTTTTGGCGTATTTCGCTTCCCGGCCACACTGGTATTTATCCACGGCGAGCTGCGCGGCATTCTCAGCGGCATCCACCCGTGGGCCGATTTGCTCAACCTGATGCGCCCCTTAGTCGAAGAACGTATGCCCCGGGAGTCTGCAAGATGAGTGATTCCTTTTTTCATTTATTGGGACCGGGAACGCAGCCGGGCGATGACAGCTTCAGCATGAATCCCTTGCCCCTCACCTGCCAGGTCAATGGCAACCCCAGCATGGCGACACTGGAAAACTGTCCTCACAGCCCGGCGGTGATGGCATTGTTAGCAGACGTGCGCCACCAGCTCACCCAAAGAATTCTCGCCAAACAGGACGTGCTGGGATGGGATCTAACCGCGCTCAACGCAGACGATCTCACCTTTCTGAATACACTGCTCGGCGAAGGCGAAGTTTCAATACGCATCCAGCATGCTGACGGCAGGGCGAGCGAGATACAGGAGTCAATTTTCTGCGGGATCTGGCGGGTGCGTTGTCAGAATAACAAAGGGCAATGGCAGGAACACCTGGAAGCAGGCAGTGCGCCACGGGCGCTATGGCAGGCGGCAGCAATCAATACGCTGCCGGACGATAGCCTGCTGCCTCCACCTATAGACGGGTTGATGAATGGCCTGACGCTGGCTCAGGAACTGCTGGCGCACGTACGCGATCTGGCAGCGCAACCACATAGCATTAACCTCACCCAACTGCCGATTAGCGACGCAGATCGTCTGTTCCTTGCCCGCCTGTGTGGCGAAGGGCACATTCAGATCCGCACTATCGGCTACGGCGAGAGCCAAATCGACGCCACCGCGCTACGCCATGTCTGGCATGTGCGCTGTCTGGATACCCTGAAAGGGCTTCTGCTCGAGAGTTATGAGATCTGTCCATTACCGGAACTGGTGTTGGCTGCACCGGAAGATCTGCTCGACTCGCTCCAGCATCTGGATGAAGTCTACAGCTGGCTGGCTTCCGGCCCGCCTGCCTGATCCCCCTCTTTAGACCCGCGTACTTTTCTACCGCGGGTCTGGCGTTTTCTCCCTTACCTATTCACTCTCTAATGCCTGATGGAGTTCGCATGTGGGACGTCATTGACCTATCGCGCTGGCAGTTTGCGCTGACCGCGCTGTACCATTTTCTGTTTGTTCCCCTGACCCTGGGGCTGATTTTTTTGCTGGCCATCATGGAAACCCTGTTCGTGGTGACCGGCAAAACAGTCTACCGCGACATGACGCGTTTCTGGGGAAAGTTATTCGGGATTAACTTTGCGCTCGGCGTGGCAACCGGACTGACCATGGAGTTTCAGTTCGGTACTAACTGGTCGCTCTATTCCAACTATGTGGGCGATATTTTCGGTGCCCCACTGGCGATGGAAGCCTTGATGGCTTTCTTTCTTGAATCCACCTTCGTCGGGCTGTTCTTCTTCGGCTGGCAGCGCTTAAACAAGTACCAGCATTTGCTGGTGACCTGGCTGGTCGCATTTGGCTCCAATATCTCGGCCCTGTGGATCCTCAACGCTAACGGCTGGATGCAATATCCAACAGGCGCTCACTTTAATATTGATACCCTGCGCATGGAGATGAGCAGTTTCAGCGAGCTGGTCTTTAACCCCGTCAGCCAGGTGAAATTTGTCCATACCGTGATGTCCGGTTATGTCACAGGTGCCATGTTTGTGATGTCCATCAGCGCCTGGTATCTGCTGCGCGGTCGCAATCGCGAGTTCGCCCGGCGCTCCTTCGCGGTGGGTTCCGTCTTCGGTACGCTAGCTATTCTTGGCACCCTGCAACTGGGTGATAGCTCAGCCTATGAGGTTGCCCAACTCCAGCCGGTAAAACTGGCGGCAATGGAAGGCGAATGGCAAACCGAACCGGCACCAGCGCCCTTTCATGTCATCGCCTGGCCACAGCAGGAACAAGAGCGTAACGCCTTTGCTGTGAAGATACCGGCCCTGCTGGGTATCCTGGCGACCCACTCTTTAGATACGCCGGTTCCGGGGCTAAAAAACCTGATGGCGGACGCACTCCCCCGCCTGCAGCGGGGTCGGGAAGCGTGGTTGCTGATGCAGGAAATAGCCAACGGTAATCGCACGCCTCAGATACTGAACGCTTTTCACGCGGTGAAAAATGATCTGGGTTACGGCATCCTGTTGGCGAACTACGCGCCAGACATGAACCACGTTACGCCAGCGCAATATCAGGCCGCGCAACGCGGCGCTATCCCGCAGGTGGCCCCCGTGTTCTGGAGCTTTCGCATCATGATTGCTTGCGGCTCACTTCTGCTGCTGATGATGGCGATTGGGCTGATACAGACCTTACGCTGGCGTATCGACCAGCATCGCTGGGTACTGCGCATGGCGCTGTGGAGCCTACCGCTGCCGTGGATTGCCATCGAAGCGGGCTGGTTTATGACGGAGTTTGGTCGTCAGCCATGGGCGATTCAAGATATTTTGCCAACATGGTACGCCCACTCCGCGCTGAGCGCAGGCCAACTGGCCTTCTCTATGGGGCTAATCCTCACGCTTTACACCCTGTTTTTAATTGCCGAAGTCTACCTGATGCAAAAATACGCGCGTCTTGGTCCGGATGCGATGCAACGTCAACAACCGGCACAGCAACAGGGATAAAGGAGACAATGATGTTGGATTATGAAACGTTGCGGCTCATATGGTGGCTGCTGATTGGCATTATTCTGGTGGCCTTTATGGTCACTGACGGGTTTGATATGGGGGTCGGCTGCCTGTTGCCGTTAATCGGGCGCAACGATGATGAACGTCGGGTGTTAATCAATAGCGTCGGGGCGCACTGGGAAGGTAACCAAGTGTGGCTCATTCTGGCGGGCGGCGCATTATTCGCGGCCTGGCCGCGGGTCTATGCCGCGGCATTTTCAGGGTTTTATGTGGCAATGATTCTGGTGCTGTGCGCCCTTTTCTTTCGCCCGTTGGCCTTTGATTATCGCGGTAAAATTGCTAATGCACGCTGGCGCGTCATGTGGGACGCCGGGTTGGTTATTGGCAGCCTGGTCCCCCCGGTTATCTTCGGCGTCGCATTCGGCAACCTGTTTTTAGGGGTGCCTTTTGTGTTCACGTCGCAGCTTCATGTGCAATACCTCGGCACCTTCTGGCAGTTGCTTTCTCCTTTTGCCCTGCTATGCGGTGCATTAAGCCTGATGCTGGTTATTCTGCAAGGGGGCGTGTGGCTCCAGTTGAAAACCGACGGCATTCTTCACCGGCGTGCGCGCTCTGCCACCCACCGCAGCGCGATGTTGGTGGTACTCTGCTTTCTGTTAGCCGGTTACTGGCTATGGACGGGGATCGACGGCTATGTGTTGCTTAGTCAGAATCCTAATGGCCCTTCCAATCCGCTATTAAAAACGGTAACGATATTACCAGGCGCGTGGATGGCGCACTTTTATCATTCACCACTGCTGTTAATTATTCCGCTGCTTGGCATGATTTTCCCGATGCTCGCGATCTATGCCTGCAGGCAAGGTCGGACCGTATGGGGATTTTTGTGCGCTTCACTGACCCAGGCCTGCGTGATCTTTACCGCTGGAATCACCCTGTTTCCATTTGTGATGCCTTCAAGCGCATATCCGCTCTCCAGCCTGACTGTGTGGGACAGTACCTCCAGCCAGATGACGCTCAGCATCATGCTGGTTATTGTGCTGATTTTTCTACCGATAGTTCTGCTTTACACCGTGTGGAGTTATTACAAGATGCTGGGACGAATCAACGTAGAAACGATCCGCCGCCACAATCACGAACTTTACTAGGGAGGAATGTACGATGTGGTATCTGTTTTGGTTTGTCGGCATTCTGTTGATGTGCGCGCTCTCTACGCTAGCGCTGGTCTGGCTTGAGTCGCGACAGAAATAATTCTGAAACCGGAGGGAGTGCCATACAGCCTCCGGTTATTGTTGTCGTCATTCCGTATGACGAAAGAGCGGCCTGGAATTTCAGTAATAATTAAGCCTTACCACCACGTCCGCGCTAAAAGGCCCGGTTTTAACATCCTGACCCGATACCTTTTGTAAGTTCGCGGTGAAATAATTTTTCAGGATTGAATCCACTTTTACATCATCAATCTTCCAGGCTGCATTGTAGGGAACATATTTTCCGAAAGTATCTGAAATCGATAATCCTAACCCGTTATTCAGGTTGAGAGACCCATCCGCATTCATCACCGGAGTGGCTGGATCAAAGTACATATTAATACCGAATGGAGCACTGACAGCAATGGTACACCCTTTACTCTTTTTAATTAACGTGGTGAATTTCCTTTGTAACTTCATCCCTTTTTCCATATCACTTATTTTAACTGTACCAAAGTCAATCGTATCCGGGATAACCGATACATCCATCGAACAGGGAATATAGGTTATATTCGGGGTATACAGACTAATAACACCTCGTGAGGCTGAGAAGTTCGACTGGATCATTACAAATAAACTCTGAAATCCGCCAGATAAATACGTACCTGAAACAGGGATTTTACCCATACTTCTGTCTACCTTAACGTCAAACCAGATCGATATGTCCTTACTTAAGGATGGGTTATATCCGGTAGACGTATAACCTATTGTTTGGCTCATCGGATTATCGTACGCAATGCCATCAACATACACAGTTAGCTTAACGCCATTTCTTACGTTTAAAAATGCATTATAGTCAGCCGTTGTAGCTACCACGACTGGTGTTGGAAAATCGCTATAAATGCCCTTATCGCAACTTACTTTCTTAGTTATTTTTGGTGATGTATATAGCACCGTCCCGTCCGGTGTATCTGCCGGAATTGCCATTTGAGGTACAGTAAGATCCAGATAATTTCCACCATCAAAGTTACAGCCTGTAGCATAAGCAGGGAGCATCATGAAATAACCACCGCCAAAAATAAATAACAACATTATAACTCTTAACATGTGATACCCCCGAAACCTCTCCATCAGCATGGAGAATAAATATTATGCCGTTAAGGACTGATTATTTTCTTTTCAGACTGCACAGTGTACCGGCGCAATGATATTGATTAATATGAAGACCACCAAAGTCATCAATATATCCTACGTTTAATGTATCACCACTAAATTTAGCGTTAAAATCCTGCGAAGCGAGAGGGGCTATCATAATACTGTCGAACCCGGGAAAACTCCCTTTATTATCAGCACCCAGATACCCCAGCGTAATATAGTAGGGAGTCGGATTATTAAGCACCAGCTTACCATTCTGACGCGTTACCGTAACATTTTCCTCAACACGGTCACTGGCCTTTTTCTTTATACCATCAGGACGATAAAACAGCTTCAGCCGACTCTGCAGGGCAATTTGCAGCACATTTTCCTTATCGCTTTTCGGCGGAATTTCTCTGACGTTAAAGTAGAAAAGTGTTTCCCGGTCTTTAGCCAGAGAAGCCGTAGCCGGTAAGGCCATAATTCTGACCTGCGTTTTTTTGCCAGCATCAATTCGCTGTAAAGGCGGTAACGCCAGTAAATATGATTCTGAGCGTTTGCCGCTGGCATCATCGATCCATGACTGTGCCAGATAAGGCTGGGTTTTACTCTGATTGGTCAACGTGATTGCCAGTGATTTGTCAGCCCCTCCCATAACGATTCGGGTCCGGTCAATATTTACAGCCGCATTAGCAGCACCGGCACTGACCAGTGAAAAGCCAACAGCAAGCGACGCAAACAGTTTATAAACGCGTTTAGATATCACTTCTCATCTCCATTAATGGCAGGGTAACAACAGTACACCCGACGTCAGGTCCGAATTTTCAGGAAGCTGTAATTTGCACTGCCCCTGTGACCAGGCGAGGCTGACATCATTGCGATCGTCATGGCTGATCCCGGAAAGGTAGGTAAAACCCTGATCGCCGATAATACCCAGAACCTTACCTTTGTGGCTTTTCACCTGCGTACCGAGGGGCGGGAACGAACCATCGGCCAGGCGGATAGTCCCTATCAACTGACCGCCTTTCGTCGCCACAATTTTCTTGTATCCGATCGCCCCTTCGGTCAGCACTTTGCTGATGACATTTCCCGACACGCTGACATCTGCAGGCAGGGCAGTAACATCAACGGCAATGTCTGAGCGTTCATAGCTTGAGCCAGCCGGAACAACCGCGATACCAAAGCGGTTGGTAACACCGTTATCATTATCAACAGGTACCCCCGCGACATCCCCGGTATCAATCATCAGCCGGGGATCGTTTTCCGCCATGTTCTGATGGAACGCGGCACCATAACGCGTGGCCGTGAAGGAGCCATACCAGTTGAGACCTAAGCTCCTGTACTGCTGGCTCAGCATACTGAGGTTCGCATTGCCCTGACCGTATGGCGTCATTGTCTGAATATTGCCGTTCAGCAACGTACCTTCCTGCTGCCCTTCATCACGCTGCTGACCGACTCCCAGGCTCCAGGAGGTTTTATCCGACGGGCGGTTATAGAGGGTTGCGGTCTGATTCATACGCCCGTTGCTGTCGTGCTGCATGCTGTAACTAACCTGCCGTCGGGTATCCCAGGGCAGGGTTAATGAAAGATAAATTTGATTATCCTGTTCATTAAGTAAGGTGCGATTACGCCCCAAAGACAGTGAGGCAGTTGCCCCCTGGAAAGGACCGAGGTTAAAGATCTTATTCAGTGATGCGGTATAGTTCTCACTGGCATTACTGTTCCAGTAATTCTGATGACTCACGGAAAACAGAACGTTCAGCCCGAGTGAGCTGATGGACTGATTAAACGTAAGCACATAGCTCTGTTTTTCTGCCAGTGACGAACCGTAGCCATTCGAACGGTCTATATACTGGCTCATCGACATAAAGCTTTTTTCAGAAAAACGGTACCCGGCAAACGCGATGGTACTGCCCGTCTTATCGAAGGTTTTAGCGTAATTAAAACGGTAGCTGTAACCCGTCTGCTGAGGCTGATTTTGTATCTGTGCCACCGACTGTGTGACATCAAATGACGCGGCCCCGAGTACCCCCATGTTTTCGCCGACGCCCAGAGCCAGTGCACGGTAATCACCATCACTGGCAATAAAGCCGCCATAAAGGGAGGTATTGTTAAATGCTCCCCATGTCATTTCACCGGTTGTGAAAAGCGGCTCAACGGTGTGGCTGCTGCCAGCGTAGACCAGAGGTTTCCCTGCTGAGGTTTTAAACTGTACGTTTCCTTTGCGGGTAAGAAACGGGACGCTGGCGGTATTCACCTGCCAGGTATGGACCTGGCCATTGTCTTCCCGCACGGTCACATCGAGGTTTCCACGGACCGTTTCGCTTAATCCAGGCACCACAAAGGGCCCTGCTGGTACCTGAGACTGCCAGAGAATACGCCCATTCTGGGATACGGTGACCTGGGCATGGGTTTGTGCGATCCCGGTTATCTGTGGCGCATAGCCACGTAACGACGGGGGCAGCATACGCTCGTCGCTGGTAAGTGATACTCCGCTAAAACGGAACGTGTCAAAAATATCGGAGTTGAGATACGTTTGCCCCATCACCAGTCTGGCCTGGAGTGAAGGAACGGGACGAAAGAGGTACGTTTGCGGGAAAGTAAGTGATGACTCGTTTTCGCCACTTCCCCTGGTCGTGTTGTACTGGTAATCAGAACGTAAGCGCCATGCGCCGAGATTCAGTCCTGACGTACCGTATAAACTGTAATTACTGCTGGTATCCCCCTGGTGTGGCATATAGCGGCTGCCAAGCAGGTTATAGTCAAAAATAAAACCGTTGACTCCGTTATCCCACTGAGAAGGTGGAGACCATTCATCATCCTGGTACAACAGGTCGGCCTGTGGCACCGTTACAGATAAAGTCTGGCTGTCAGGAGAATATACGATACTGCTGTCAGGGGCTGTAAGATTGACACACTGCGTTCCCGGGTAAAATGACAGGTTATCCTTGACTTCATTTTTGAGCGCCATCAGCTCAATCAATGAAGGCGTAAGGCAGGCAAAGCTGTTACTTTTATCCTGATTTAAATAAAAATTAACAACCTGTTGATCTTTAATAGTCTGGCCATTAAGAACAACATCAAGAATATATTCACCAGGGGCAACATAACCCTCTTTAGAATAGGCTGACAAATCCACATTCTTTTTATTATCAGTATCTAAAAGATGAGTATTAAACTCAACACTCCGTGCATTCACCACAGGAAAATAGATTGCCAGAAGCAATGCGAGATATGCAGGTCTAATACTCATATAATTATCTGATTTCAACTAATAGATAACGAACACGGTTTTGAGATAACAGGTAATATTTTATTTATAGTTCATTGCATAAGTAACATCAGCAGCAACGGTTCCTGTTGCAACTGCATTACCATTTTTTTCCAGACGGGCACCAAATTTCAGTAAATTATCGCCAGATGTCAGACCATGATCCGCTGAGACTGCATTAGCCGCCAGTGGTATATTTCCCGCCATGGTATCCATCAGACGAATACCTACTCCCTGAGCAGTACCCGTATTTGCATACAAATCTGCATTTGTCGCATCGGCAGAACCCGCAAACTGGACGGACACTTTAGAGAATGCAGGATAGTCGATGGTTCCAGTACCACTGGTTACACCCGTATGTGCAGTCAGATCACAGTTTTGCAGATGAATTGTGATTGGCTGTGTGAGAGAATAACCAGCACCAGCTTCTAAAACTTTATTGGCGACCTGACCCAGTGGAACGTCAATATCTTCGTCTCCCGGGGCGATACTGCAAGGAGAGTTAATCACGCTACCAGTAAAGTGTAAGGTACCATGGCCATAATCAGCGCCTGTTGGGGCTGCTGCCCATGCGCCGTTCGCCATACCGCCAGCAACGCAGGCCGATAAGATTAACTTGTTTACTTTATTCATTTTTCAGTCCGTTCATTTAGGCAATTTAGACAGATAAAACCTGACATACTGTTCTGCTTATCGGTTAACGGGAATCGTTATTCACTGTGTGAAAAATCGGGCTATCAACCAACCGTCACTTCGTAGCATTGCTAAAAAGCCTAATCATTTTTTGTATAATGTTTACAACAAATAAAATCGATCTTTACGATCGATAATAACGAGTAGAACGCTAACCATCACGTCAAAAACCAATAACCAAAACTAAGAATATCGCTGATAAACAATGAGATAGATAACTTCCAGAATGATTTAGTTGAAACGCTATCTATCTATACTTCTGACAAAACCCGCCTTTATCGTTCGAGGCTATAAACCTGTGATAAAGCAATCAAACCTATGCTGAGGCCTTTTATCGCGGGCATTTCTATTGCTCAAATATTTATGCCGAATTACAGAAGTCTGTTTCTATCATTTTGATGCGTGTCACCTATCTTATCGATTGATATTTTTTGCTTTTAATATTATCCATACTATTAATAGGATGTTTTCATGACACAATAATTATTTTAACTTTTAATGCACACGGTGCGCTGATGAATAATATAAAACAGAAACAGCTGGAAACATTTTGGATCGAAGTTTTACATAGATCAAAAATGCAATTAAGCGATATGAATATTGGTAAATTCCATCAGTGGAGAGAAATTATTGGTGACAGAAAGATAAATCGCTTATTAAAATTGATGGAACTAATATTGTGTCCAGACAACAATAAAGTTGAAATAAAATTCATTATTGATTTAATTAATAACCAACTTAATGGACACCTTCTTTTCAGTTGTTTTAGAACAAGTGGCAAGATAATAGTAAAAGAAGGTCTAAAAGGTGACATCTACTGCATGCCTGTTTTATACGTGGTTATTCGCTATTTAATAGATAACTCAACTACAACTCCCTCAGTAAATAAAGAACAGGATCAGGAGGTTGACATAAAACAAATGTTAATATCCAACCCTATTAAACTAACTTTACCCCAAACTTCGTAAAGATAAGAATTGAACAAACGTTAACAACAACATTACTGTCTTAAATAGGATAATAGCATGAAAAATAAATCACTAAAAAAAATAAATTATCACAATGCAATTATACCCGAAAGTGTTTCACAATACGCAAAGCAACCACTGTATATCATTATTTCCCTATGGTGCCAGCAACAAAAAAAATGGGTTAATCGCAACGATATTGCTCAGGCTTTTTCTATGCCAGAACGAAGAGCCTCTTTCCAACTATCATATATTTTAAGTCGTCCTAACTATATTCATTTTCGATCACGACTGCAGACACAACCAGGAATGCGCCACCCATGTAATGAAATATGGGTAGAACGCGTCCTCATTGAATCAATGAGGAACAAAACAAGAAGTTCTTACCAACCAGATACAAAATCCCGGAGAACGATTATGGGATCTTATCGTTCACGAGTTGGAAATGGTATGTCAGGTAGCAAAGATGTGTGGCAAGCCCTTATCATGATGCGGAGTGCAAAAGCGGAGGGAGGTGATGAATAACCTTAGCTATAGCGAATGCCTCATCGTTTATGCACTACAATGGCCTGAAACTTATGCGATCGAGGGATTGTATAATCAGGTATCGCCCGCTACCCAGATTGAGCCCTGCTTCTCACCAGAATCACTCGTAGAATTATTGGAGGCATATACCACTGCGCCAGTAATTCTCGGAATACTGCCACATGAAAGTGTCCTGTTATTATCCAGATTAACACCTTATCTACAGCAGCGACGAATACTATTTTTTGGCCAAAAATTTAACTATGCCGACCGCGTAGTTCCATTATATTTTTTACCAATGGATATTGAATTTATTGAATGGATGAATAACACGCCCAAAAAAATCCTTCCGATGTTATCAAGCCTTATCATGCCTGAAACTGTTAAACCTAATATTGATAAAAACCATCCTACCCCCCTTATTCCATCTAATATTGACGAGTTAATATATCATGTCAACATCTATATTTATCAAATGCTATCAAACTATGGAGTAGGAAAACAATCAATAAGAGTTCTACTCATGTTAGCAAGTAATTTATCAATTCGGAAAATTGCAAAAATATTAGATATTAATATAAAAACAGTAAGCTTATATAAACTTAAAGGATTATATCGTCTGGGTATGGGAACAAGTAGTTATGATGTTTATCGAGGTATTTTTGTCAATACCTTACTACAACACTATAGACCAGGTTATAAACGCCATCAAAAAATGGAGTTTCCCAGCAATCGAGTCAAAAAAGAAAACAATAAAAACCTACTATTAATTATTCAGACACTAGACCAAGAGATTGACATAGCTGAGTATTTTCAGTGAAAAATATCATTTAAGACAATTAGGTACTCCCCCTAAGGTTATACTGGGGAGCCTCCTATGAATAACCCATGACTTTCCCCATTCACCACACACGCATAATCAAGTAGACGTTGGGGAGCAAACAGTTAACATGTTATATACGTACTGTTACTGCTTGTTTATCCCCTTTCCATCAGTTCCCCAAGACGTTTAATCTGCCGTCCCTGGCTATCGAAATTACCCTCATCGAGCCACAAATCGTAGGCAGGACGGAGTATCGGGTACTCGCCGTCGATGATTGAGTACCATGCGGTATCACGATTTCGTCCACGGGTAACGATAGCCTGCCGAAATATACCTTCAAAACTGAAGCCAAAGCGCTCTGCCGCCCTACGGGAAGGCGCATTGAGGGCATCACATTTCCATTCAAAACGGCGATAGCCCAGATCCTCAAAAACGTACTTTAAAAGCAATGATATGACTTCCGTTGAGATTCGCGTGCGCTTCATGCGAACGGAGTAAGAAACATGCCCCACCTCAATCACACCATTTGCGGGATCAATACGCATCAGTGCAAACGTACCAACAGGCTTCATACTGACTAAATCGATCACGGCAAAATGCATTGGATCTGTCTGTTCTTCCATCTTTTTTACATAAACCAGGAAGGCATCAAATGTTTCAAAAGGCCCAACTGGCAGATATGTCCAGTCACGATTATCGCTTGCTTCGCCGTACGCTTCATAAAGATCCTTTGCATGGCGTTCGGCGTTTATACGTTCAAGCTTGCAATAGCGACCTGCCATTTGCTGAGCCTGTGGAAAGGGAGCACCTTTCCAGTCAGACAAAGACTGACCTACGGGTTGATGGAATTGATTAAAGCTGCCCGACATATCCTTACCTCTTACAAAACAGGACTAAACCCGCGCAGGATATGATCAAACCAATCCGACCAAAAGAACCACAATGCGTGTTTTTTACGGATCCACAGTATTTTATTGTGCAAAAAACAGGCGCTATATTTTTACACGTAGCGAAAGAAACGTATTTACTGCATTAATGCTAAGAGCCGAAAACATTATAATTTAAATAACCTGAGCCAGACGGCGTATTCCATCAATAATTGCTTCAGAAGGATGATTAGCAAAACCAATCAAAATCCCCTGTCGCGAGACATCTCCCTGATAATAACGACTCAGTGATAGTATCCCCATTCCGAGAGCTCTGGCTTTCTCCTCGACTTCATTTCCGGTCAATCCGTTTTGAAGCCAGCACACAATATGAACCCCAGAGTCCGAAGGTTGGACAATCATTTTATCAGCCAGATATTGGTGAATGGCGTTGACCAGCGCAGTTCTTCTTTCATAACACGCCTTGCGAATTCGACGCACATGGCTGGCATAATGTCCATCCCCAATAAAATTGGCCATCACTGCCTGCTCAAGATAGCTGGTACTGAGATCGGTAAAATATTTCGTCACCATAATCTGTTCTTGTAAGCCTGGCGGGACAACTAAAAAACCTAAACGAAACTCTGGATACATCATTTTAGAAAACGTTCCGGCATAAATTACCCGTTGGTTCTGATCTAATCCCTGCAATGCTTGTAAAGAACGATCAGCATAACGGAATTCACTATTATAATCATCTTCAAATATCCATGCCCGGTTAGACCTCGCCCATTCCAGCAACTCAAAACGCCGAGAGAAACTTAACGTTCCACTTAAAGGGTATTGATCCGACGGAACAACGTAGGCGAGCTTAGCGTCAGGAAAATGATCAATACCATAGCGGACGTTCATTCCTTCGCTATCTACCGGTACCGGCCTCACCATTGCGCCAACAGACATAAAAGCCCCTCGGGCGCCTTTGTAACCCGGGTCATCCAGCCAAACCTCACTTCCTGTCGACAGCAGCGCTCGTGCAGTGATGTTCAATGCCTGTTGAATACCATTTACGATGATTATCTGTTCTTCGTTACAGTTCACTCCACGCGTTGTTTTAATGTAGTGGCAAACTGCTTTTCTCAAAGGAAGGTATCCGCAAGGATGGGTGTGAGCCCCCAGTTGATGTCGGGATTGTCTCCAGACCCGTTGCAGCAACTTGCCCCATAATGCATGCGGGAAGAGATCCGTACAGCCAACGCCAATCGCGAATAGGCGGTTCATGCCGCGCCCTTCATACTCATTTGACCATAAATCGTGAACAGGATTATCTCGGCTGTGAACCTGTTCATCAGGCGCGACGACGCCCCCCGACTGCACATTTGGGTAGCTATTGCTGATACTCCGATCCGGAATATTGTGTGCGACATACGTTCCAGACCCTTTGCGGGTCAGGATATACCCTTCATCTAATAGCCGGTCATAACCGGCAATCACTGAGTTTCGTGAAATTGACATCATCTCGGACAACGCCCGGGTTGAAGGCATCTTCGTTCCTGCTGGTAATCGGCCTGCAAGAATGTGATCACGAAGAGTGTGGTAGACCTGTTCTTTCACGACACCTTTTCCTAAAACAAATCCTTGAAATAAAGGTGCATTATTTTTTTTCATTGTATTAACCTTTACGCTAAAAGTGGATCCTATCAATAGATGAAAAGTGTCTCTTTACGATAATTTATAAAAATCTTAGGATCATCATCCTAACACATTGTTCTTATAAAATATCAGGAGAGATATATGAACAACAAAAACAGTATTACTATTGAAGCCGCAAAACAGCAAGACTACGACAACTGGCTTCCTTTATGGATAAATTACCAAACATTTTATCGTACTAAAATTTCAGATGAAGTAACAAAATTAACATGGGAGCGTTTCCTTACGCCGAGTGAGCATCTTTATTGTGCTGTCGCGAAATATAATGGCAAAATAGTGGGTCTGGTGCATTATCTCTTTCACCGCTCAACCTGGGCAGAATCAAATTATTGCTATCTCGAAGATCTATTTGTTAGTGAAGAGGTTCGTGGTCAACATATCGGGAAACAACTTATCGAGTATGTTCAACAGCAAGCACAGAATCACCACGCGTCAAGATTATACTGGCACACGCATGAAACTAACCTGCGTGGACAACGACTGTATGACTGGGTTGCCAAAAAGAGCGGGATGATCGAATATCGTATGTGAGGAAAGTAATACTCAGGACAAATATTAATTATTCAATACTAAAAAATAAAAGATTAGCCTCTGAGTAGATATACTCAGAGGATGTATCTATCAAGCATCAAAAAGGTAAAGAGCCGGTATGGCAAAAATAAAGTAAAAATCCCCGCCATCCGATGATGGATGCGGGGACATTCACAAAGATCATAGAGAGTTAAAATTATTAAACTCGCCGTTATTATGCTTAAACGTCTTTTATTTCGTAGTCCGGTAGATGACTTTGTGTAATAAAGGCATTCAGTGTTTCACTGTCCGGCAGTGCGGTCAGTGCGCCTTTGCGGGTTGTCGCGAGCGCACCGCAGCCACTGGCCCAGGCGATAGCCTGGTGGAGCTGCTCAACGGACTCTGGCATCCGGTTGTCTGCAAGCCATGCCAGCAAACCGGCGACAAAAGCATCCCCTGCCCCAGTTGTATCAATGCTATCGACGGTATAGCCGTTGAAATGGATCACATTATCCTGCCAAAGCACCATTGCGCCTTGCGCTCCGTAGGTCACAACTTTCAATTGTGCAGGAAGCGCTTTAAGGCCGTCGAGCGCATGGGCAAAATCGTGTGTACCCGTCATCCAGTACCACTCTTCTTCTGAAAGCTTAAGAATGTCAGCCTGTGAAGAATACTGGCGCACCACCTTGAGCATTTCATATTTATCAGGCCACATTTGTTCGCGTAAATTCACATCGAAACTCAGTAATCCTCCGCATTTCTTAACCTGACAGATTGCGGTAGCCAATGTATCACGGCAAGTCTCGGCAACCAGAGCCAGGGAACAGAAGTGCAGAATATCGTCGCTGAAGCCTGGAAGCGCAGCGGGTGTTAAATATTGATCCGCGGAGGGATTAGTTAAAAATGTAAATCCGCGTTCTCCGCCGTTACCCAGCGAGACCAGCACCGTACTGGTTTGGTGCTGATTATCCAACTGAAGGCTTGTGGTTGAGACGCCTGCATCGAACAATGTTTTTTTCAGAAAATGGCCAAAATCGTCATCACCAACCCGGCCAATAAAACCACTTTGTCTGTCTAAACGCGCAGTACCAATTGCCACATTGAATGGCGCTCCTCCTGCACAAGCTTGATATTGCATGTCTGCAAGCGGTAAAAGATCCACCACCGCATCGCCAAGCGTCCAGATATTCATGGTATTTCCTCAACAATAATTAACGCATTTATTTAAACGTGACTGTTAAAAGTTATAATCCAGCATCAGCTTATAGTCGGTCGTTATGGCATCACCATTAGTGACCCAACTGCCACTCTGGTTTATTAACGAACCGGTAATCTCCCCGGACACCGTAAACCGAGAGGTCAATGGATAATTTGCTGACAATTTCAGAAAACGGTTACGGGTATTCTGGAATACCTCTCCATCTTCATCCCGCGCATTATTTTTCTTATAATGCCCATATCCACCGCTAAATGTTGTGGATAATTTACCCCAGTTACGCCAGACGCCGACTGATGTTGTCCAACTTTTTTCATCAATATCCCCCCATTGCGCGCGGTCTAAAATTGCAGAAGCGAATTGCTGGCGGAACCAAACTCCGGTGGTATTGTTAATAATGTATTGAACGCCAGGTTCAATCTGAAAAGAACGTATATCCCGATCATTTTGTGCCCCCCCATTACGACGATGGTCAATCTGCTGATACAGGTAATTAAAGAATGAGAAGCTGTCCGTAACACGCAGATCGGTAAAGAATTTGATACGTCCCTGCCACCGATCCTCGATGGAAGAACTTCCTCCCATGACGTCCCAGCCATAGCGTAGACGCTTGTAGAAATATTCATGGCCGATAATCAACTGAGTCCACTGATTTTGGCTGAGGTATGTTTGATCCTCCCATGTCCCGTTATAGTTGGTGGTTCTACCTTCAGAAAATGCTAAATACCAGCCGGGTAACGCATCATGGCGCATCACCCCTTGTACAAATGTCAGTGAATCATTTCCGCTGTGGAAATGGCTGTTACGCCAGTTATTGTCCTCAATGGCATATTTCATTTTCAGTTGACCATGAACACGACCACCGGCGGGGTTGGAGGAACGGGTTGAGGTCCACATCACGTCTTCATCCAGATAAGACCATGGATCCACAGCAATAACTTTTCCCGAGGCATCCTTCATGATGCTCATGCTCGCATTCGCCAGCGACGGAAACAGAAGAACAAAAATAACAGACAGGGCATGATAGTTTTTCATAGTAATATCTCGTTATATTATTTCTTTTATTTTCAATGTGGCGTGAAAATTATCATTTTGCGGCAGGCTAATACTCCATGGTTTCTCCGGCATGGAATACATTCGGGTACTGAATGCGGCTTTGTTATTTATATAAAAAACAGCAACTGAGTCTTGAAGCAAAACACGTAACTCTATTTTCTCATCAAGAGGAACATTTACCCATGACTCCGCGTTCGCCTGATGAATAGAGGCAAGTGGTGCATTGAAAAAATAGACCTTGCCTTTGCTCTTATTGAACACAACGTTGAGCTTTGCGTCGCTCACCCTGTCGTCAATCAGACCAAAACTCATCACCATTCCGGCAGAGGGGATATCTATCGTTGCACTTAACTCACCTCGTTTGGGCAGCGGTGGGTATACCGCAGATTGTAATGGACCAAACTGTGTTGCTGTTTTTAGCATTTTACCGCTTTTTAAGGTGGTCACCGGACCGGGGTTGTCATTAATGACTGTCTGAAGTTCCTGCGAGAGGATGCTTTTGAGCTGCCCCTGCTCATCCGCGATGAGCTCATGAACAACCAAATTTCCAGCCCAATCAATGTTGCCACTGTCACTGCTTCCTGCCTTAGTTGGGATCCAACCAAAAACAAACAGACGATCGTTTTTAAGCGCCAGTTTTCCCGCGTAAAACCCCGAGCCATCGACCGCATAATTGTCCATCTTTCGCCACGGCCCATCAGGATTATCCGCAACCCGGTACTGGGTCAGGCGTAGCGGCCATTGGTCGCTAAAGCTGAGATACCAACGTCCGTTAAAGAAAACCAGTGTCGGACATTCGAGGTTAGAGTTACTGGTAATCGTGTCATTATCAAAAAATACACCACGGTCTTCCCAGTTATTCAAATCGGTTGAACTGTACCGGGCAATGACACCGCGCCCGTCGCGACGGGTAGTAATTAACATCCAGTACTCTTTCTTTTCTTCGACCCAAACAACATGAGGATCCCGGAAGTCATTCCCGCGATAATTATCGCCTGGCAGGATCGTATCTTGTGGATGTTTCACCCAGTGAAGACGGTCTTTACTGGTCGCGTGCATAATGGACTCAACCGGAAACACATTTTCATTGTGCGCGGTATACCAGGCATGCCAGGTATCGCCAACTTTCACAATCGAACCGGTTCCTAATAATAGTTCAGGGTCGTCAACGTCATTAACGTAAGGAATCACCTCGGAATGGTTCTGATAGTTATATAAATTGGTAGTCGATAGCAAATGAATAGCATGGACCCCCAAATCGCTACCACCACGCACATCATTAAGATAAAAAATATCAAATTCACCATCATTATAAACAGGCATTGGGTCACCAATAAAAGAACCTTCTACCCGCGGAAAAAAATCATTAACATAGCTAATACTTTTATTGTGTAATGTTTCTTTAGACGGCTGCGACCAGGCTGGCATATTGATAAGCGAAAGCGCCAACAGAGCGGCAGATACCACTAATATTATTTTTTTCATATCACACCTGAATATCAGAAGTTATAATTCACGCCAACCACGGTAAAGGGATTCCACGAATGGCCGGTAGAAGTCCAGAGCCCGGACTCTTTTGTGAATTGTGCTTTGAATTCACCATATAATCGAACTTCACCAAAGACTGGATAGCTGATGGTACCGCCAATGAATTTATAACGACCGTCATAAAAAATTTCTTTAGCATTGCTGGCGTTATCTATTTTGTCCTGACCGAAGCCTAAATACAGGGAGGTTAACAGAGGATACCAGTTTCGCCAGAGTCCAGCCGTAACCTTCCATTCTTCTTCTACAATATCGCCCCAGCTCTCGCGTTCCTGCCGGTTATAGTAATAATAGGGCCGCAAATACAGACCAAGATCGGGATTCACGCGATATTGAATAGCAGGCTCGATTTCAAAAATATATTGCTCAAGATCGCCATTCCCCGGCTCGTTGCCCTGCGGCTGGTATTCACCATAGGCGTAACCGGCCAGGCTCCATTTGTTGCTCAGTCGCAGATCTTGCCAGATTTTGTACCTGTTTTTCCAACGTTTAGTTGCCGTTTCTGAACCAACCATGACCTCCGTGCCGATATTACCGCGCCAGGTTTCAAAAATATGACCGACAAAAAACTCATTGATCGTATTTGTGCCCTTGTAATCCTGGTTACTAAATTGACCTTTATAGCTATCCTCGCGGGCGTTCCAGAAACCAAAGTACCAGTTTGGTAACTCATCATGCCTTAAGAAAGCCTGAATAGTGGCAAGTTTGAATTTGCCACTATTTTTCCTATTATCGCTCCAACGAACATCATCAATCTCTATCTGAGTTCCAATATTTCCGTGTAGACCACCAGCCTCCATATTGCGGCCAATACTGTTCCAGTGAACAGGAGGATCTTCCTGCCTTAAACGCAACAGACTGACATCTTCTGGGGAATCTCCTTTATTATTCGCATTCACCTCATAGGTTTTATTTTCAGTTGCTGCGGATAACGTTGCAGGCTTGGACGACGTCGTTGGCAGCGCCGTTTTACCTACAGCGTTACGTGACGTTTGCTCATTACCTTTAATTGTTGGCGATGTACTCGTTACGTTGGTTTCAGATTCATCCAGAAAGTAGCTTTGATAGTTTCCTGTATAAGTAACTGGTTGTTCTGTATTATCCTCAGCGATAGCGGAAAACGTTGTGACTGACGTTATAACACAGGCTAGTATCTTCTGTTTTAAAATAAGCCTTTTGATATTCATCGCAGAAACGCGATAGTGAGGCATTAATATTTCATCCATTTCGTTATCTCATTATTTTAGGCAAAATATGCCAGCCAAAGACTGGCACAAATAAAAGCTCACAATGTAAGAGGTAAAGCGAATCGGGACTATATTATTTATCTAAAGACCAGTATCCGGCTTGCTGTAATGTGGCAACTCCATGATTCGCAAACAGTGAAAGATCGCGCTGGGCCGGGTGAGGATATATTCGGCTACTTAAGCACGCATCACCATCATTAACAAATACCTCTACTGATGAGCGGTCGATAAATATACGTAATGTCAGTAAACCGTCTGCTGGCAACGGAATACTGCGAGTTCCTACCAGCGAATATTCTGGATAGCGACGCTCCACTATCAGACGCTGAGCTTGATTATCGGCGTAAATTCTTAGTCCATCCCCTAATGCCATACCAAACTGTTCAGCCGTAGAGGCGTTCAGATCCCATACCAGTTGTACCTCGACCGCTTCGGCATCAGCCGTAATAAGGACTTTCTGATTACGCAGGCAACACGCGGGTGTTGGATAATAGCTGCCACGCAGCGCGGTGACTTCGTCAGCGGGTTTCATCCTCACCCGATAGTCATCACCAAGGCTCAGTTCACGCGGTAGAGACAACATTCCGGCCCAGCCGTCCTTCTGCTCAGGCATCGGCGATTCCCACATATCCAACCAACCGATAACAATGCGACGATTATCCGGAGTCAGAAAGCTTTGCGGAGCATAAAAGTCATGACCGTGGTCCAGCTCAATAAATTGTCCATCATGGGTGAATGGTTGACCGGGCTGCCATTCACCAAGTAAATAACCGCTCTGAAAAAGGTTGCGATTGCGATAACCTTCCGCCGCGATCCCCTGCGGAGAAAACATCAGCACCCGCTTCCCTTCCAGAGTAAAGAAATCAGGGCATTCCCACATATATCCCATTCCTTCATCAGCCTCGGCAAATATCCCTTCGTCTTGCCATTTACGGAGATCGGATGAACTATACAGACGAACCTGCCCCGTATTTTCCACACGGGAACCGACCACCATGTACCAGCGCTCACCTTCGCGCCATACCTTCGGATCGCGAAAATGATGCAGTCCTGACGGTGTATCAATGACCATACCATGTCGCTCAAAATGGATACCGTCACGACTGGTTGCCAGGCACTGCACCTGGTAGAGATTGTCGTCTGTGTCTGGCGAACCGTGAAATTTATGTCCGGTATAAATCAGCGCCAGCGTATCGCCATCCACCACGGCGGAGCCGGAGAAACAGCCGTCCACATCTGCTGGACCTTCCGGCGCCAGCGCGACTGGCATATGTTCCCAGTGCACCAAATCTTTGCTGCGAGCATGCCCCCAGTGCATTGGTCCCCATTCAGGAGAATAAGGGTGATGTTGATAAAACGCATGATACCACCCATCAAACCATACCAGGCCGTTAGGATCGTTCATCCAGCCTGCGCGAGCAGCGAGGTGATACCGCGGATACCAACGCGGATTAATATCGGCTTGTGCTTTTTCAAGCGTCTGTTCGGTCTGTTCTAACAAGGATGTCATCGTCTTTACTCTCAGTACATTACGCAACGTTTTGCTGCAAAAAGGATGGCTCAGATGAGGACTTATTTGAGCGCAAAAGGAAAATGGAAATAAACGTGGTGCAAAACACCATAATTCCCATGATTAGATAGGATTGGGCGAAGCCAAATTTTTCATAGCTAAAGCCTGCCAGTGGGGACAGTACGGTGCCAATAATTGAACTGGTGCAGGCGAATCCAACCAGATAAATCGTGGAGGACAGACGCTTGTCAAAATTCAGACTGTTGTATTTAAAAATGGCGACTAACAATATCGGCAGTTCGACAGCGTGAAGTAATTTTGTAATGGAAATAAGCAGTGGCCCTTCCACCAGCCCGGAAGCGATCATACGCATCGCCATCACCATTCCTGCGAATATCAAGCCATTTTTAGCGCCAATACGGTTAACCAACCAGGGGGCGCAAAACATGCCAGCGGCCTCCAGAAAAACCTGGAAAGAGTTTAAATAGCCAAACATTTCATTCCCTTCTCTTAATGACGGGAACTGTGAAGAGAAATAGACAGGGAATTGCTGATCGTATACGCCGTAAATGCAGGTGCCGACCACGAAGAATATCAACGCCCAGAAACGTGGAAGAGTAAGGAGATTCAGAGCATCTTCCAGAGAGACTTTTTTAGCACCGATTTCGAGTTTTTCCATGCTTGCCGGAGCCGCGACTTTTAAGCGGGCCAGCAGACAGAAGAAAATTATCCCAGAGCAAGAAGCCACCAGGAAGTTAAGGTCAGGGTTAATGTTAAACAGTAGCCCGGCAAAAAACGTAGCCACAGCCCAGCCCAGAGACCCCCACATGCGTGCCCGACCAAACTCAAAGGTACTCTGACGCGCAACACGCTCGGTGTAGGACTCCAGAACGCCAATACCGCCGTTAAATGTCAGCCCGATAAACAAACCGCCGAATACGCTCCCAAGCAAAATGTTGATACTCAGTAAATAGCTAAACAGCAAATAAGCGGGACCGGAGAGAATGAGTAATGTGGTGATGCACCATAACAGATGTTTGCGTAAGCCTAGTCGGTCCTGAATAAAGCCATAACAAACCTGAGCAAACAGCGCGGAGACGGATAGCACGGAAAAGATAATTCCGGTTTCCGACGCCTTTAGTCCCACTTCCTGATGCAGCCAAATAGAGAGGAGTGAACTTGATGAGGACCAGGTCACAAAGAAAAAGAACAACAGCGCGCTGAGCAGCAGATAGCTGCGAGAAGGTCTTTTTTTCATTTACGTAATCTCAGGGAAATGACATGTCAGGATGGTAACGTTAACATTTTGCAGGTACACTTGATTTTGGCGCGATAATCGATGTTAATCACAAAAGTTAACGTTAACATCATTATGTTAGGATCAAGCTCACATTTTTTATCGTCGCTTGCAATTCTTCATGGTTCGATGCCTAGAATAGGTATTTGTCTTTGTTCACAACCCGTTAATAGATGGATTGGGTACAAAATCTGGATTGGGTAGTTAGTATTTTTACGGAAGACTATGGCATCTCTAAAAGATGTGGCCAGACTGGCCAATGTATCGCTAATGACCGTATCTCGGGTGCTGAACGATCCGAAACGTGTGAAGCCAGAAACCCTGTCCAGGGTACAGGAGGCTATATTACAGCTCAATTATGTACCGGACCTCTCTGCCCGCCAGGTTCGTCGTGTCGGTTCCAGGAATAAAACGATTGGCGTGCTCGCGTTGGATACTGTCACAACCCCTTTTTCAGTGGACATTACGTTGTCTATCGAGGAAACCGCACGCGCGTACGGCTGGAATAGCTTCGTGGTTAACATGTTTGCTGATGACAATCCTGACGATATTGTTGATCTACTACTCGCACACCGACCCGGAGGGATCATTTTCACCACGATGGGATTACGTGAGGTGAACGTTCCTTCCAGGCTGCTGAAGCATCCTTGCGTACTGGCCAACTGTGAGAATAAAGGAGAACCAGTTGCCAGCTATATTCCCAATGATGAACAAGGGCAGTATACGGCAGTAAAGGCGCTATTATCAGCGGGGTACTGTCGCCCTCTTTGCTTGCATTTACCGGTCAACCATTTAGCAACACGACGCCGCCGTCGGGGGCTTGATCGTGCCTGCCGTGAAGCCAATATTAATCCTGACACGCTCAATCACTGCTATATGCAATATGGAGATGAACACTATCGTGATATTCCGGACATTTTGCTGAGATATATAGTTCAGGGCATACCACAATTTGATTCGGTAATTTGTGGTAATGACCGTATCGCATTTATGGTATATCAGACCCTGTTAACACAGGGGATCCGCATCCCACAGGACATTGCCGTTCTGGGATACGATAACCTCGTCGGGATTGGAAATTTATTCTTACCGCCGCTATCCACAGTCCAGTTACCACATTATGAGATTGGTCGGTTAAGTACGTTGCACATTATCAATGGCGACAGCCACCGGGAGAAAATTCTGGTCGACAGCCCCTGGCTACAACGAGAATCATTTTGAACATGCCGACAGGTTCCCCCATTTACGTCATTATGACGGGATAACCATCAGGTACTGCTGGCGCAGGCTATGATTATGACCTGAAACTCATCTTTATATTCCTCTTTCCTGATATCGGGCCGTTGCCATAGCGATTGAGTTGAATTCGAGTCTTGATTTCACCAGTGCTCAAAAATCGTTCCCCCCCCTAAGTCCTCTCGCCATCAATTGTATGTTTATTAATCAGAATAAAACTACTTGGGCAACCGCAGGCCTGGCGTGATGAAGAAGGTGTGCCGTGAGGAACGTTCAACGGCAACCACTCCGTTGGCCTGTGCATCGGCTGCCCCTTTGATTGACAACCTGCCAGAGCTGGTAACGGCACGTTGGTGGCGCTGAAAGCGCATTCCGTCTAGCATACTAAGCAGTTGTACCTACTCGCACTAAGCCTGGGCAACAAAGATGAAGGCGCGCCGGGGCATGGGCCCGCAGTATGGTCAGGGCTACTACAGTAGTACCTAAGTATGTGATCCGGATGGCAATAAGCTCGCGTCTATCTATTATGCGGCAGTACCCGGACGGATGCATTACTCAGCAGTTCTGTCTACGGGGATACTTAACGAGATCACTATTTCAGCCCAGGTGATCCCTTATAAAAAGTTGCTGCTCTACGACTGCACGCAAGACATGTTCAAAAAACTTAGAACCAAACAGCGGATTAAATCCTTCCCCTAAGATGAAAAGACATGAATACGACACGAGGGGTGAAACGTGGTAATCGTTACATGACAAAGGTAACGATACTCACAGTTGTAAGATGAACGTTGTCGGTCAAAAGACGAGTAAGTTATGTGAATTGCATAGAACTGAGATGCCTGCGGGCTCTATTTTCAGAAGGCAGTTTACCTTTATTAGGGTAATCCCATATATGGCAAAGAGCAGGCGTTTCACTAATAATCTGGTACTGCGCAATCGTTGTCATTGAACAGCCCAGAGCCGACAACATTACATAACAAATTCTGTCTGTGGCGGATCACAAAGGCAACAACCTGCACAGGGAAAAGTTCAACGTTAATGATCTCCCCATCCTAAATCAAGCAACTCCAATGAACACAGATATAGGTACTTACACAACTTACAGTCGAAATAAATTATTTCACTTTTGATATTACATTTTGTATCACGGTGAAAATTGTACATACATTTAAATATTGAAATTCCGAATTAGAGTATTGACATCAAGTTATGATTTAATTGATTGATTTAACTGATTAAATTCACACCAGGACTTAATTTATTTTTGTAGTTAATTTCGAAATTAATAATGTAATGTGAATGTGGTCACAACATAGCACATATTGCATGCTATAAGGTCTACCTGCAGTATTAAGTCTCGACTTCTAATCTATGGCAGGGGAATATTTCTTACCCGGGAACTTTATGTTTCTGGATATGAATGAATTGCTTTTCCTGTCATGCATTCTATCGTCTTGAGACAAGGCAAATCATTTTTCTGAGCATTACGCATTATTACAAGACTATGGTGTCAATTGGGAGTCGTTAGAGAAATCAGTGATTTTTTGATGGAGCATCAATTATGTGGAAATTATTTGAACCACCTAAGCACAAAGAAAAAATCCCCGATAAGAAAATTGATGGCGAATATAAACAAATGCGCTTTCAACTGTTTATTGGTATCTTTCTTGGTTATGCTGGTTATTACTTCGTACGCAATAATTTTGCATTGGCTGAGCCACATCTTATTCAGCAGGGATTTTCGCATGCCGATGTGGGAATTGCGCTATCTGCGGTAGGGATAGCATACGGACTGTCGAAATTTTTTATGGGCAACATTTCTGACCGGGCCAATGCCAGAATATTCCTTCCTTTCGGGTTGCTGTTGTCCGGGCTTGTCATGTTATTTATGGGATTTGTCCCTTGGGCCATGTCAAGCGTGACAGTTATGTTTATTTTGCTGTTTATTAATGGCTGGCTGCAGGGAATGGGATGGCCGCCCTGTGGACGAGTTATGGTTCACTGGTGGACGAAGAAGGAGCGAGGACGAATTGTCGCTGTGTGGAACTGTGCACATAATGTTGGTGGTGCCGTACCTTCTCTGCTATTTATTTTAGGTATGTGGTGGTTAAAAGATTGGCGATCTGCTATTTACCTTCCCGCATTTGCGGCCATTGTATTGTCAATTATTGCTTTCACACTGGTACGTGATACCCCGCAGTCCTGTGGATTGCCTTCGGTAGAGGAATGGAAAAACGAATACCCTGAAGATTACGATGCTAAAAGAGATGAGGAAGAGTTCAGTGCCAAGGAGATTTTCGTCACTTATGTTCTGAAAAATAAAGCATTATGGTTGATTGCACTGGCAAATATTTTCGTTTATCTGATGCGGTATGGAATACTAAACTGGTCACCCGCCTACTTACAGGAAGTTAAACATTTTACGGTAACGCAATCATCTCTGGCCTATGCATACTTTGAATATGCAGGCATCCCGGGCACTATAATTTGTGGTTGGGTATCAGATAAAATCTTTAAAACAAATAGGGGAGCTGCTGGAGTAGTATTTATGATTTTAGTACTTATCTGTACTATTATTTACTGGCTTAATCCTCCAGGCCATTATGGAATAGATGTTGCGTGTATTACAGCAGAAGGTTTTTTAATTTATGGGCCTGTAATGTTGATTGGTTTACATGCGTTAGAACTTGTTCCTAAGAAAGCTGCAGGTACCGCGGCAGGGTTTACAGGCCTGTTCGGTTATTTAGGGGGTTCTACTGCTGCAAACGCTATAGTTGGTATAATGGTTGACCATTTTGGTTGGAATGGCGGTTTTTTAACAATGATAATAGGTTGTATCATTGCAATCATTTTACTTGCGTGGACCATGCTGATTGAGAAAAGGCATCATTTAGAAATTCAAAAAAAAGAAGCCGAATTATTGGCACCAAAAGGCATTTAACAATATATAAGGCATAATATTTATGAAAAAGGAAATTTTAAGCATTTTAATGATGGCATTGTTACCTAAAATGCTATTGGCACAAGAGGTTACTACTAAAGATGATATCGCATTTAATAAGACAAAAATCGGTCATAATATTATAGTTATAGGACATCGTGGTTATCCTGGTATAATGCCAGAAGAGACACGACCTTCTTATGAGTCAGCAGCAACAAACGGTGCTGATTACCTTGAACTTGATTTGCACATGACAAAGGATTGTCAATTAATTGCACGTCATAATCCCTGGATGAAGGATAATACAAATATTGAGGAAGTTGCTAAAACTAATCCAGAGGTTGCTAAAAGGAAAAGAACCACTCCAGGACGTTATGTAGACATAAAATGGCAGCGTGAAGTTAAAGATCATGGTCCGGATAAATACTTGACTGATTTAGTTGATCCTAACGATTATAAATCACGCTTAAAAGCGTTAATTGTAGACGGTGAAGATCATACTAATGATTGGGCTGTTAGTGACTTTACGCTTAAAGAATTAAAAGATTGGATAGGTGGTACATCATTTGATGCTGCTACTGATAGACCATCTTCTTTAAATGGTAAATTCCCAATTTTAACTTTCCAGGAAGTTATTGATATAGCCAAGGAAGAAACAAAGCGTACAGGACGTACAATTGGTATTTACCCTGAATCAAAAAACCCGATCTGGAATAATGGTCAGGCTATCGCAAATGGATGTGGGACATTAGGTTCACATCCATTCGAAGATTCTATCTTGAAAGTCATTGAAAAAAACAACTTAAACTCAAAAGAATCTCCAATTATAGTACAAAGTTTTGATCCACAAAGCCTAAAATATTTAAGGTCTAAAGGGCTAAAGACCAGGGTTATTCAGTTAATGGATGGAAATAATGTAGATTATTACACAGGGAAAGTTATTTATAATACAAATAACTATCTTACGTTTGTCTCTGGTCGTCCATACAGCTGGACTATTGAAGGAAACCCTGATTATTTTGGAAGTATGTTTACACCCGCAGGATTAAAAGAAATTGCTACATACGCTGATATGATTGGGCCATGGAAAATGGAAGTCACGACATTTCTCAACACAAAAAAAACAGGTAATCGCAATGATATAAAGTTAGTGAACTCAGTTAAGCCTAATGAAGTAATTGCTAATGCACATAGATTAGGATTATTAGTACATTCATTTACTTTCAGGAATGAAAAACAGTATTTGGCAGGTATTTACCATAACCAACCTATTAATGAACTTCTTGACTTTTATGAGGCTGGTATCGATGGGGTGTTTACTGATTATACTGGGACAGCTATAGATGCGCGTGGTATATTTGAGGGAGCGATAAAACCCTTGTCCTCAACGGAGGATTCAAACTTAACTAAATTATGATAATTGATAATTAAATTTGGTAACCCCCGGCTTTGTCGGGGGAATCCTGGAAATTAAACTCATTGAGAAATGGGACTGGCAGGCTGACTAAACACCAATGAACGTGAGCACTCGAAAGATGCCAGAGCGGGAAAAAACTACGAGCTGCGCAGCAGTATCAATATTCTGCGTCTGGCTTGCGCGTATTTTAAGAAGGTGGCGTTGGGTCGTCTGTGTAACATCATGAAAATTGAGAGCAATTGTCTACAGCGATGACATGTTCTCAACGTTATTTTCAACAATGCGGTCCTGTCATATTATTTCATAATCATTTTTTTGAGTGAAGCGGCTACCTGTTCTGCAGTTTGGCCCTCGACATCAACTTTCTGCGTTTCCAATAAGTTACACGACTTTAGCCGAGAAAGTGCTCGCGGTATAATATCGATTTTACGAACACCACAAGATATATCTTTATTTAATCTCTTCAGCAGCTCCGTTTCAGAACAAGTAAGAGTATAAATATGTATATTGCATGATTCTTTATCTATCTTGCTACAAATATCATTTAACAGTAGCTTGTCGTGCAGTACCCAACAAAAAACGACGAACTGATAGGCGGAACAACCAATAAAATTATTAAGTAATGTTGTTATGTTTTTTTTAACCAACTCAATCGTTTCATCATTGACTATAAAGGGGTGGCTATCCCAACACCAGTCACCATCTAAAAAAACATTAGAGGGTAAGATTTCACATAAAGCTCTTGAAACTGTCGTCTTACCAACCCCCATCGCACCATTGATAATAATAACCTTTTTCATTTTCTCCTCTTTTAAAATTGGTTATTAAGTATAATTATTCACAATCGAAATTTCCTCCGATTTGCACTCAAAGTCAATTTTAGCGCTCATAAACTATTACCATAACCTAAACCAGTGCACTTATCGAGAATAGAAAGAACGACCTCCAAATACAAACCAGCATTATCTGCGAGCTTATAGGCCTATCTCAGGGTTTAACAACGTCTACCTGTCACGCATTAACCTTCAATGGGGGTATCTCCCTAAACCGAACACAGAATGCCCCCACTTATGCCCCCAACGGTGACTTGATTCCGGTGAGTCCAGTTGATAACAGGAGATAAGACACGGGCCAGAAACCGCAGTATACGGACTTTACGTTGATTTCGGTAAACCCGGGAGAAATGTGAAATGGTGCCGATAATAGGAGTCGAACCTACGACCTTCGCATTACGAATGCGCTGCTCTACCAACTGAGCTATATCGGCCCTGAAAAGGACATGTCCACGAATGTGAGCACGGGGTAGAAGGTTAAAACTAACCGGGCGATGCGTCAATGGCCTTGTGAATCAAACGCCTAATTTTGCATCATCCGGTTTCAATAACGCACGAATCGTGTCGTGACAGGAATGCTTGTACCCGGTCGGGTAAGACTATAGCCAGCGGCGAACCTGCCGCTCAAAGCGATCCCATTCCAGCCCGAAGTGTTTTCGCAATTGTTCCTCTTCAAAATCAATATGCAATTTGGCAACCGCCAGCATAAACAGCGGTACAGCCACTACGCCAGCCGGGCTGCCGACGAACAGAGCAAAGGCAAGCTGGAGCCCGCTCATACCAAGGTAGATCGGGTTGCGACTCCAGGCGTAACATCCGCCGGTAACCAGCGTGGTCGATTTATTTGCATGAAGCGGGTTCAGGGTCGTACGTTTCATCCGCATCTGCCATGCGGTATGCAGTATCATCCACAAACTGACGCTGGCCAGTAATGCGCTTATCACGATATTTACCGCGCCAAATGTGAAACGTGGGCTCGCCGTCAACGCATCGGCAACGAGGAAAAGTACTAAGATGAATGGCGGCGGAAACCAGACTCTTAATTTTTGCAGGAAATGACGCATGGCTATGGACTAACCTCGGAAGCGGTTTGATTAACGCTGATACCGCTATAAATACCCTGTAAAAGACACATAAACAAACGATGCTTCATTCACAACAGGCTTTCGCCTTCACCAGACAGGCAGGATCTGTAGTACCAACCTCTGCAAAAATACCGGCATCAGAGGCATCCGCCCCTGATGTTCCCGACAGGTTTACGCTGAAAAAGTTGAATCCGACGCTGATTCAAACAGCCCTACAGACTGCTTGTAAAAACGCATAAAATCATCAAACATCACTGGCGGTAAAAATTGATAGCCCTGCAGGTAATCCACATTATTTTTCCCCAACCATTGCTGCTGATAGCCGTATTCAACGCCTTCCGCCACCATGCGTAATCCCAGGAGCCCGGAAAGATGAATGATTGACTCGAGCATAGGGATATGTTGCTCAGCTTCTTTAATAGCCTTGATGAACGTTTTATCAATTTTGATAACATCCAGATCTAACTCATTGAGATAGCAGAGGTTAGCGTATCCCGTCCCAAAATCATCTAAAGCAAACAGAACCCCTCGGTTTCGCAACGATCGTATCAGCTCTTTGATGGCTGGAGTGATAGTGAGAGTCTGATTTTCGGTTATTTCAATCATTAATTTTATCGGTAGCCTTTGCGTTATCTCCATAAAATTAAGGCATTCCCAATAAAAAACGGGATTACTTAAACCTGATGGACTGACATTAAAGGAGACGAATAGCGTTTTATTTATACCCTCGCTTCCGTCGACCAGATTACGCGCAACGGTGGTCATTAAATAGCTCGTTAACTCATTCATTAAGCCACTTTTTTCAGCCAGAGGTATAAACTCACGCTGAGAAATCGCATAATTATGGCCCTGTGGCCATCGAGCTAAAACCTCAACACCACAGACATCCCCACTGATATTTACGATGGGCTGAAAATAAGGAATGATTTCTTCATTCCTTATTGCCATACTCAGTCGGCCAGAATCTGAGACATCATATGCATCGCCGTAAATTACATTCTCACCAGAATGATTGTTTGTCGGGTAACCTTCATGCAATAAATTATTCCTGGTTAAAAAAATAATGGTTTCATTAAAATGAGAAAATCCCAGTCGAGCGGTTATCCTTTCCCGATATCGATACACTGACTTAGTTGTTAGTGAGTTAGCAATACAAAAATCGTGCAATTTTTCTTTTGTGAATGATGCATACAACATTTCCTCTTCAAATTCAGTCAAATGAAAAGTAAACATCGTCGAACCTTTAGTGACCTCCACAACCTCATTGGGTGCCATTAAATTGGCTCTGAGCTGAGAAATCAATTGATCAGATAATTCTCTTCCATTAATGAATGCATACTCCTCATATCCTCGATTAACAGAACGAGTTTCATTCATCCGAAGAACAATACAGTTTATGTTGATAAACTGCGTGCTATTTCTCTGAAACCATTTTCTGACCAGTAGCAATGGTAACCGGTTATCGATCACCAGCAAACAGGACGGGTATCGTGGAATAACTGACTGGGTACCAGAAATAAATGATCGCGCATCAACCAGTACCAAATTAGGCAGCCACGCTTTTATTCCCGAGAAAAGAAAAATATCATAACTGAGCAGAAAAACCTTTTTCGTATTCATAGTTACCACCAACTTAAATTTATGGCATAGCAGGTCCCTCGTTATATACACGAGAGAATATACAACACCTTCAGCCTCCAGCAATTATAAGGCGGTTCGTGAATTAACTTTATCCATAAGTCATATCACGTAGTTTCAGAGTTTATAATCACAATTATCCATATGCGTATTCCCATTAAATGGTAAATCCATTTTAAATATCGAAAAAGGAAAATTCCTAATTTTCACCAGTACAAATCCTTTTACTCATTTTCACCACAAGACAAAACAAAAGACCACAAATATTATTAACAGCAAAACATACAACTACCAAAATCAAAATACTAACATATTACCTCGATTCATGCTGCCCGACAAACCATGAGCGTACGTCGCAGATCTCTTATCGCATAGACATTCCCGGCGATACGGATGACCTTATAATAGAAAATATCCTGTTGAGACATAAGCAGTTCGGTAATTTCATCGGGAACATTATCGTTTTTATTTTTGACAATAGCCAGGCGACGAGTCTGCACATATCCGTCGCGGTCTTTGCCAATAAAATTCAGGACAACATTACGATCTACGGCATAGTGCTTACCCTGAATATTAAGGCTCCCTACCTGGGATACCCGCCCTTCGGTAGCAGATGAAATACGAAAAACCAACAGGACTTCACCTTCAATTTTTACACCCTGAGTTTGCGCCTGCAGATGAAGGTAATTCTTGGCAGAGCAGGTCAGCGTCTCAGGTTCTTGATGGCGATAAAAAAAGTATGCTGTTATCACAGCAAGAAAGATCGCCCCGCTAATAAATATAATTTTCGCATTCACGGGCAGCCCCTCCTTTATCAAGCGTACAGATCCCCAAAAAATTCTCTTTAAGATCATTACCTGCCGATAAATTATTGTCATCATAAAAAACTATTGTTTTCTTGCCATCATGACAGGTCGCATTTACTTTTCGCCACATATCAGAAGATAAAAACGCTTTCGTTTTATCAGCATTATTGTCATCGGCTGTATAAAGTTCACAATCACCTATTGCCCTGATATAGATAAAATTCGTGGTACCTGAGTTAAGAGTTGGCAATATCAAAACCGCGCTCCCAAGAAAGGCAAACAATAAAATGAACAGAAGAATGTTTTTGCGTTTCGGTGTTGCGGGTGAGTTCACCGTTTCTGTTACCGAACGAACAGGTACATCTCCACTGAAAGATGACTGTTCATCATTGACCGAAGCATGGAACAAAAATCCCTGCCGGGGCAACGTTTCAATGGAATTTTCGGCCCCCAACTCACTAAATGCTTTTCGCAATATACTGATACTTTTATTAAGGCTATGACCCGATGGGGCCATACCATGCTTTTTCCATACTTCTTCAATGATAAACTCACGGTGGAGTTGTTGATTTTTATGGGCAATGAATAGCTCAAGTAATCTCGCTGTAGATGCCGAAAGGATTATTGTAGTATCGCGATGTTTCAGGCTTTTTCTGGTGGAATCGTACTCAACCTGATCATTAATTATACTTTTCATACTACCTGACTCTTAAATACCGTGACATGGAGTACAAATGACCAAAGTTTCATCTGTGCCGAGCTGATTACTGCATTGTATAAAGATAGTTACAGTATAGGTTCGATATCTAACCATGACATATCGGATCAGACTCAATGCTTACTATTGATTGAGTTTGAAGCACCCCTGGCCTACTGGGATGTATTTCTGCAACGCTACGATAAACTTTCGGTTTTTTGTTTTCAGCTCACTACTACGCCAGGTTTCACCCGGCAATACATAACGCATGGTGGCTTCATCATCGGTTGAGTTGCACCCCTGGTGTACGATGATTTTAAAAAAAGTATTCCCGGTGTTTTTCAGTGTTCCGTTAGCCTCATCAATGGTGTAAGCCAGATTTATGTTTCTCGGGCGAACAACCAATATGGTGTCCATAGCGATCACCGGGAGAGCCTGCCCGCCTTTCCCTTGATTACGTTCGGTAAACAGCGTGATCGGCATTTCACGAAACAGAATTCGGTAATAGCGTTCTTTATCATCCTGCGGCCCACGGTAGAAAATCTTAAAAAACTCACTCGCCTGCGGAGCCAGTGAAAAATTCAGCGGAGTAAACAGAAGTTCGCCTTCAGCAATAGCACTTCTGTTTTCACCTCCCGGTCCCGGCTTATCAATTTTTACTGCGCCAATACTGTATAAATTCTGTTTCTGGCTATCGTTATAGATTCGTTTACTGATAAATGATTTATCCGATGGCATCTCATAAATGGTCGACTCCAGGTAGACTGCCTGTGTAGAGAATGCTGTCAGACCGGAAAGTAGAATAAATACCCATCTAAGCGCCAGACGGCGGCGGTTCATGGCGTTACTCCCACCCAATTCGCCGTGACTTTTATCTCTCCACTGGCGCTGACGACACCTTCCCAGTCAGCGCCAGATACGGTTAACATCGAACGTGAATCATTCATTGGGAAAAGCAACTTCAAATCAGTAGCATAATAGCTTCCATCGTCATTGTTATTTGCGTCCCAGGGCGTCTGTTGCCACTGCGCATCTCTCATACTGACTGCCGCTTCACTGCAGCTATTTCGTTTTTGCACCACGCCCCCCGACTGACTGTTGTACTGCAGAAAAGCGGGAATTGGGACGGACAGCCCGCCTTGCGCAGACGTAAACAGACAGTAAGGGACACTGTTTATCGTCGTACTTTCCCCAATAACTTGCGCGGTAATACTGTCGGCCTGACGGGGGCCTGAGACGGTTACGGTGTAATCCATTTCTATAGGAGCGGCATTGCCAATCGTGCCACTACCGCTCGCAGAAGCTGTGTTGTCCGAAGAGACGATACTGATCCCATACTCCTTCGGCACAATATTGAGCTGTAGCGAAGGGGTAAACTGGTAGTGTCCTGACTCTGGTGTTAAGCCATTATAAAAGCCGAAGGTAAACGGCTGACTGTTAGTAATGCTGATCCCTGAATCAACAAGCTTCTTCAAAAATGCTTTTGACAGAAAAATATAAATGTATTCTCCAGAGGTGGTAAAAACGTTGTAATAAGCAGTTGAAGTACCATAGTTATACCAGTTTGAACCATTCCCGGAGTATCTCACGGTGGCCGCTCCAGGCGTAAAACCAAGCATCGCCGTGTCGACAAAAGCGCGAAACGTCAAGGAGCCGGTCAGATTGGCCGTTTGTTGCAAGTTATAACTCACCATTTTGCAAATCACACCGTCAGTACCACCCACCACGCCAAGTTCGCAATAACCAGAGTCTTTGGTGATGCTCGGCGTACCATCGCTGGCAACCCAAAGCTCCTGAAATGCGTTAGTCGAGACAAGTGACAGATGACCGCGTTTAGTTAACGTGTAATTGACGTAATTCCATGATCCTGTCGATTGGTCTTTGCACCGTTGCCCGGAAGAATAATCATAATTTACAGAAGTATAACAGCGGTTGAACACATAGGTTTCGCTGCTACCGGTAGGCACATTGCGGAAGTACTCATAAGCAGTATCGGTCAGGGAAGCGAATCCGTAGGCGCCACCAATAACGCCTGCGACAGAGCCGACCTGCGCATGATAAAAACCGTTTTTGTCAGTGCCCAATCCGGCAATAAACCCGGTTGATGGGCACTGGGTACCACTATAACAACGGATTCCCCGGAAAGGCCCGTTAATCGGGGAGTTATCAATCCACATGTCCTGATAATAATTTCCAGGCGCAGTCCAGCCGACAAAACCTAAATACCCGAGACTCACCTGAGAGGTACCGTATTTTATCCACGTGTTTGACCCGCTGAAACGCGGATCAAGTGCCGATGGGGTAATAAAGTATTCACTATCAATGGCATTTTCGATAAACAAATAGTTATTACTGACTGAGCCGGAAGAGATTGCATTCAACGCCAAAGCAGGTACAGGTGAAAAACTCCCTACGGCACAGATTACAGTAGCTAATTTAATTAATACTTTCATTTTATTACCTCTGCGCCATCGTGGTTTGCGTTGCACATTTCACATCACCAACCCACGCTGCGCCGCGTGCTTTTTCCAAATCAAGATCGGCTTCGCATATACTGCCATTGGCTGAAATTAACGTGATGACCGGATACTTTTTATCGATATCGATAGCAAACTCACCCTTTTCATCCGTACGCGTTTTACCGATGTGGTTATGGATATCGGTATTTGTAGCCAACTGTCCATCGGGATAACGAATGCGCCCGAATACGGTGACCATGCTTTTCACTTCAGGGTTGATAACACCCACGTTACCCGGATATAGCGTCAGCTCCTGTTTGCGTCCTGAAACAATATCGAAGCTGTCCTCAGAGTTTTTATCATTAAGGATTTCCAGCTTGTACTGAGCATAGGGCGGCAGTGCAATGAAATTTGATTTACCGCTGAGAAGATAATTGCGGTTATTAATCTTCGCAGCCAGTTTCCCTTCGCCGGTCAAATCTGTTTTCACAATGATGCCAGACCGCTGCCGCTCTTTACTCAGGCCAAAATCTTTACCTGCCCACGCCAGAGAACCCTGGGAAGAGAAGTTCATATTGGTGGAGTTGTCAGCAGAACGCGTTACCGATACGGTGCCGGCGTTATATTTCGTGTCATAACTCAAATTGCCGTTTACCGAATAATTATTGTCGTAATACTGTTCGCCACTCAGACGCGTTGATGCCGACAATCCGACCGATTTAATCGGGCCCTCAGCATACTGCTTGCGCGCGCTGAGATTACCCTGAGTACTGCCATAGCGATCGCGGGAGACGCCCATACTCAACCAGGATGCCAACGGCAACGATAAATCCAGACTGACATAACGTTCCTGCCGCCCATCGTCATTCCGGTTGTTGTAGTAATAACGCTGAATACCTGCACGCAACCCAACCGTGGCATACCTGCCTGAATAAAGGGTCGTGCTGTAGTCCAGATTACGATATTTATTTCCCGAGTAGCGATTCTCCGTCTGACTCACGGTGAGCGAGCCGCCATGAGGAATAAACTTTCCGAGGTTAAGAGTCCCGCCAATGGAATAATTATCACGCTCCTGCATGGGCAGACGATCGCCAATTTTACTGTCTTCACGAGATGCCCAAAGGGAACCGTATCCCTCAGGTACATTAAGGTTGATGTTACTGATATTTCTCCATGACGAATCGTTCGCCACCAGCGTCTGATTGCCAATGCTTACGTATTCATTCACATTGAGCGTGACATCCGTTTCATTAACCGCATTGTTGTCAAAACCGTAGAGCGTGGACTTCAGGCCCAGCCCCGACAATATTGCCAGCGTCACCGATGCGGCCCCCCCGGCAATCCAGGTCTGCTCGCTGCCCAAATCCTGATAATGATTTCGCTTATAACTCACACGGTCATAATCCAGTGAGCCACCAAACAGTTGCCACGAGAGCTCATCAATCCCGGCAGCTTGTTGGCGGGCAAAGATTTTATTAACCCTGCTGATACGACTATTAATTGTCCGGCCATTGACCACGATATCTACCGTGACGTCATAAACTCCATACGGAAAACGACTGGTATCAATTTCATAACTGCCCATATTAAAGTTCTGGACGCTGAGCAAACGCCCATCACGGAAGACATGAACCTCGCCAGCGGCTGGCAAAAATACGGTAATCGGCGTGAGTGAAAGCGCGGTATTCTCAACAACCGTACTTCCTTTGTTTCCGTAGCTCACACCGTAAATTTTCCCGCCATTCAGCGCATTCAGGCTGGCAATAGACTGGACATTCCAGGTGTCGAGCATCCCAAGCGCCAGTCGATAACCGTCATAATCACGCTCATACATCGCACGATAGAGTTTACTGGTGCCGTTGCTGTCGCCGATGCCGTAAAACGAACCGTTAATGTTGATATGGTGCTCGCGCAGCGATGTAGTATTGTCCACCGTCAGATAGCTGCGGGTACTGCTGCCATTATGATAATCGTTGTAGTAGGTACCAAAGTTATAGTTCAGGACGTTAGAGAGAGACTCCACGCTGGAAGGTCCAAGCAGGCTACTGCGTGCGACAATCGCTTCAGTTAACGCATCTTTGCTGACAATCATCTCCAGGTGAAATGAAGAGACGTTGAGCTGCAGGCGTGCATTGTCCGATAACTCGATATTGGTGTTATCGTGAAATTTCACATCACGAATTTTTTCTACCAACGCACGAGTTTTTCCAGATAACACGGCATTATTAGGCAATTCAGCAAGAGTCAGGGCTTTAACTGTAATATTGCCATCAACAAGTGAAATCACCGCATCGGCAATTTTTTGCTGACTTTTCTCGTCAGTCTCGTTGTAACGAATATATACCGGCACCGTCATTCCCTGCTTTAGTGAACGGGCGAAAGCGCTGGGAATAACGTAATTACCCACTTTTACTGGGGCTGCATGTGAAAATCCTGGTGTCAGCGCAAGAAAAAAACAAATGCTACCGCCGACAATATTTGTTGTTGTCATATGCATCCTTACATTCCGGTATTTTTATTTATCCCGTACAGATGGCTGCAATCGACCATCACTTCACTGTAATAAACTGCTTACCGTGCCAAATACCAATGCGTGAACGGCTATTGCTGATGTCGGTAAACTGTAATTTTATTTTCGTACCCGGCATAATGTAATAACGTTCGCGACAACCTCGTCCCTGATCGCGAGCCTTATCCTTACACGCGCCATAGGCGATCACACGAAACGAAACATTGCCAGTATTGGTAATAACATCGCCATTTCGGCTATATTCAAAACGCTCTTTTCGCGGCGCGACCACCAGAATAGTGCCAATTTCAGCCGACGCTGTTGCAACCGCCATTTTATTCGCCCGAGTTTCCGCGATCTCGGTGACCGGCTCATCTATCCATTGCAGACGATAATAACGTTCGAGATCATCTGCAGGTCCTTTATAAAAGAAGCGAAAAACATCCTTTGCCTGACCAGGAAGAATAAGATTGGCAGGTGTAGAAAGTAACTCTCCGGAATTGACAGGTTTTATTTCGACTCCCCCCGCCAAAGGTGATGACAATTGTTTTACCGAAACACTGACATAACGCGCTGCATCAGTTGTATTAGTAATTTCTTTCGATAATGAACTCTCAGCAGAAGTCATTATCGATGTGATTTCACCCACATTAATTGCCAATCCGGGAAAAGATACTACTAACCCTACCAACATCGCTGTCGGTAAATATTTTTTCATGACGCCATTCCTGATAAATTCGGGAGAAAAAATTCTCCCGAATTTTTATTACTTAGGCAGACGGAGTCGTCCAGGTTGCATTAAACTGTACTTTTACATCTCCAGTCCAATAGCCGTCTGGCAGAGCAGAGTAATCCGTTACTGCCTGGCTACCATCAGAAGTCGCTGACGCGATGGTGAATTTGAAGTTGGATTGATCGCTGACACGAGCAGCACCGTTATAAGCGCCATCAGCCATCAGGCTTTCAAGACCAGAAGTCGAGCTGGAGTTAACCAGGACAGTATCTGATGAGTTAGTCAGCGCGGTGCCATTCCATGCCACCCCTACGTTCAGGGTAGACGCATCGCCACTGGCGTTGGTCAGCGTGTTACTAATGATCTGAGCAGTCAGCTCAAAATCAGTTGCCGTTTCCTGACCCTGAATAGTCACATCAAAAGCACCGTCCTGAGAGTTGAAGGCTTTCAGACCTTCAGCATACTGGAAAGTCAAAGAGTTCAGCGGGGTGACAACCAACATACTGGTGGTATCTTTTGTTGCCGTCGCGTCCCACGAGGCAGTTGCAGAAGCAGTAACGTCTGCCATTGCATTTGCTGCAACAAATACAGAAGCCAGAGAGGTTACTAATAATAATTTTTTCATTTTTATCTTCTCCTAAGAACAAACTCACCACCGAGTCTTATTTTTAAGTCACTCCAGCGGTTCCATTAATTGCGAGCCAGAATTGCCGCGCCAAAAAATTATCATTTGAATTAAGTAACATCTCAACAAACCCTGAAACGCAAAAATTACAAAAAACTAAGAATTTTCCCACAAAAAAATTTATCTAAGAAGTTTCCTAAGACAGAATTACTTGAAATGCGCCTTGTTTCAGAATTATCACCCACACAAATAAGCAATACCAAACAATTCATCTTTTTTATGTTTTTGATAAATATCAAAAAGATCATACAAATAGCACCTAAGCAAAACCCTTACAAAACATAAAGATAATTAACGCCTCCATATTTTCTCTATAATGCTTATTATTTGTTGCAATTATGCTAAATTTTTAACTTCACAAGAAAATTCTCATGAAATATCCATATGAGGGGGAATATTCTTATAAAATAATCATTAAGCTGGAGGATTAGTATTCGAATTGATAATTATTTCACAAAAATAAAACCAGGAATTTTCCATATAAAAAGAATATTCCTGGAATATCAAGAGTTATATAACGTTCAACCAGGAGAGATTTAGCTGAAACCTTTTAATCCCAAATAACTATTAAGTGTTACCGTTCGCACCCGATGTAGGGTAATCAAATTTTGTTGTTCGAGAGATTTAAATGACCGGCTAACGGTTTCAATTTTAAGGTCGAGATAACTGGCAATTTCCTCCCGGGAGAATGGCAAGTGAAGCGTCGTTTCTGGCCTGCCAATACGTAAATGCATCTCGTAAAACTCTACCAGAAAAGCAGCGATCCTGGCCTCAGCATGTTTATTCGCATAGCGCCGCAGTTTTTCAACAATGAATCCATTGTCCCTGCAGAGAAACTTGATGACTGCGGCAGCAACCGACGGATCCTTTTCTGCTACTTTGAACAACCGCGCAATATCGATATGACATACCTCCGCAGCCGTTGCCGCCTTAATCGTTGTCAGGTACTTCCCCCCTTCGACAGCATCCAGCGCCATGATATCTCCCGGAACATAAAAGCGACTGATAAAATCGTTATCACCGCATTCCACGCTGGACTTGCAGTATCCCTCGTGAATAACAAAAAGCATGTTTGCGGATTCATCCTGCCGGGCGAGTATCTCCCCTGCTTTAAACCTTCTTCTTTTGTCTATTAATCGGTGTTGATTATCACGATCAATTGCCGCTCCCTTTGGACACAGCGAACAATGGCGGGGGGGAAACGGGTTGCCGAGCGGCACAACAGGAATGCGATGTTTGTGAATATCCGATTTCACGCAACAACTCCTCATAAAAAATGAGACTGATTCTAATAGATCGAACCATAGGAACAATACGTGAACGGCAGACCAGGAAAATTCATGCTGGCAGGGAAAATTCTGTGATACGTCGCCTTTCGGGCGCCGGTGAGAGCATAGGTCAAAAACAGACTGATGCGGATGATGTTAAAACGTAGGATAGAAAAATAAATGCGGCAGCGAAGTGAAGTTTAGAATTAAGCGGGAGATGCCTTAATAGCTTTAAAATTAAGAGCACTATTATGGCATCGCCCGTTTTCAATTACGCCCGGATCGTGTCGTCACCGAAGCCAATCCACTTATATGTGGTCAGTGCTTCCAGCCCCATTGGGCCACGCGCGTGCAGTTTTTGCGTGCTAACTGCCACTTCCGCCCCCAGTCCGAACTGACCGCCATCGGTAAAACGGGTGGAAGCATTCACATACACGGCAGAAGAGTCCACTTCATTCACGAAACGGTTGGCGTTGCTGAGCGTGCGCGTCAGGATAGCATCCGAGTGCTGGGTGCCGTGTTCGCGAATATGGGCGATTGCGCCATCCATATTTTCGACCACCACTACGTTCAGATCCAGAGACAGAAACTCGTTATCCAGCTCTTCCGGTTTCAGCGGCACCCGTTTGGCCGGGCCACACAGTACCTGCATCACGATTTCGTCACCGTGCAGCGTAACACCGCTATCCGCCATCTTTTGGCTTAATGCAGGCAGGAAACGCTCAGCGATATCCTGATGCACCAGCAGAGTTTCTACGGTGTTACAGGTGCTTGGACGCTGAGTTTTGGCATTAACGATAATCTTTAACGCCGGGGCTATCTCAGCAGAATCATCAACATAAATATGGCATACGCCAATGCCGCCGGTGATGACTGGGATGGTCGACTGCTCACGACACAGCTTATGCAGGCCCGCGCCACCGCGTGGGATCAGCATATCGATGTACTTATCCATACGCAGCATTTCAGCGACCAGCGCGCGGTCCGGATTATCTATCGACTGCACCGCTGCTGCGGGTAAACCGCAGGCTTCCAGCGCCTTTTGGATCACCGCCACGGTCGCGGCGTTGGTCCGGTACGTCTCTTTCCCACCGCGCAGAATTGCCGCATTACCGGTTTTCAGGCACAGGGAAGCAACATCAACGGTGACGTTTGGGCGCGCTTCATAAATCACGCCAATCACACCCAGCGGAACGCGACGACGTTCAAGGCGCAGGCCGCTATCCAGCAGACCACCGTCAATCACCTGCCCGACCGGGTCGGCGAGATTACAGACCTGACGTACATCGTCAGCAATCGCTTTCAAACGCGCAGGAGTCAACGCCAGGCGATCGAGCATAGCTTCGCTCAGGCCGTTAACTCGCGCCTGCTCAACATCTTGTACGTTCGCGCTGAGGATGCTTTCCGTTTGCGCTTCCAGCTCATCAGCAATGGTTTCCAGTACGCGATTTTTTTCACGACTGGAGAGTAGCGCCAGCTTGTATGACGCAGCTTTGGCAGCAATGCCCATTTGTTCCAGCATATGCCTGTTCCTTAACGGGTGATCATATCGTCGCGATGGACAGCAACCGGACCGTATTCGTAGCCCAGGATGGTGTCGATCTGTTGTGAGTGATGTCCGGCAATACGGCGCAGCGCATCGCTGTTATAGCGTGTAACACCGTGGGCAATATCGCGCCCTTCGAGATTACAGATACGGATCACTTCACCACGAGAGAAGTTGCCTGTCACGCTTTTAATGCCTTTTGGCAGTAATGAGCTACCGCGTTCCAGAATCGCTGCGGTCGCGCCCTCATCGACGGTAATTTCCCCGGCAGGCGGTGCGCCGAAGATCCAGCGTTTACGGTTTTCCAGCGGAGAGGCCTGAGCATGAAAACGCGTCCCGACAGAAACACCTTCCATCACATCGCCAATAACGCCAGGCTTGCTGCCAGCGGCAATAATGGTGTCGATCCCGGCGCGGCACGCGACATCGGCAGCCTGCAGTTTTGTTCCCATGCCACCGGTTCCCAGACCCGAAACGCTATCTCCGGCAATGGCGCGCAGCGCATCATCAATACCGTGCACATCTTTGATCAGCTCAGCCTGCGGGTTGGTGCGTGGATCGGCGGTGAACAGCCCTTGCTGATCGGTCAGCAGCAGCAGCTTATCGGCCCCGGCCAGAATCGCCGCCAGCGCAGATAGGTTGTCGTTATCACCGACTTTAATCTCGGCGGTCGCTACGGCGTCATTCTCATTAATGACAGGAACAATGTTGTTATCCAGCAGCGCGCGTAGCGTATCGCGGGCATTGAGGAAGCGCTCTCTGTCTTCCATATCCGCACGCGTCAGCAGCATCTGGCCGATATGAATACCGTAAATCGAGAAAAGCTGTTCCCACAGTTGAATCAGTCGGCTCTGCCCTACCGCCGCCAACAGCTGTTTCGAGGCTATCGTTGCCGGGAGCTCAGGATAACCAAGATGCTCACGTCCGGCGGCAATCGCGCCCGAGGTAACGATAACAATACGATGCCCTGCGGCATGGAGCTGTGCGCACTGGCGAACCAGCTCTACGATATGGGCGCGGTTCAGGCGGCGCGATCCGCCCGTTAACACACTGGTGCCAAGTTTTACCACCAGCGTCTGGCTGTCACTCATGATTCTCTGCCATTCAAAATTGGGGAAAATGATATCAAACGAACGTTTTAGCAGGACTGGCCCCGGTTGCCAACAACCAGCGCACAAAGCATGAAATTTTATTGCGCAGGATCAGCAAGCGTAACGGCAGATTTTGACGCATTTATTACAGAAACAAAAAAACATCCTTTTTTAAAAATATTCTTACTTTGTCATAAAACGTTCATTGCCAGACGTTAAAAACCTTCCTGTCTTTTAACGGGGATCACACCCAGTGAATATTAGCGCGTACTTTTAATCAGGAATGAAAATGAAAAAGAGCACTCTGGCATTAGTGGTGATGGGTATTGTTGCGTCGGCATCCGTACAGGCAGCGGAAGTGTATAACAAGAACGGTAATAAACTGGACCTGTACGGTAAAGTAAAAGCCATGCATTACATGACGGATTATGACAGCAAAGATGGCGACCAGAGCTATATCCGTTTAGGTTTTAAAGGCGAAACGCAAATTAATGATGAGCTGACGGGATATGGCCGCTGGGAAGCAGAGTTCGCCGGCAATAAAGCCGAAAGCGACTCTAACCAGCAAAAAACTCGCCTGGCCTTCGCCGGTCTGAAATTAAAAAATCTTGGCTCGTTTGATTACGGTCGTAACCTCGGCGCGCTGTACGACGTGGAAGCGTGGACCGATATGTTCCCCGAATTCGGCGGTGACTCCTCCGCACAAACCGATAACTTTATGACCAAACGCGCCAGCGGCCTGGCGACCTATCGTAATACCGACTTCTTCGGCGTCGTGGATGGTCTGGATCTCACGTTGCAATACCAGGGTAAAAACCAGGACCGCGATGTGAAAAAACAGAACGGCGACGGCTTTGGTACCTCCGTTACCTATGACTTTGGCGGCAGCGATTTCGCGGTCAGCGGCGCTTATACCAACTCCGATCGTACCAACCAGCAGAATCTGCAAACTCGTGGTACAGGCGATAAAGCAGAAGCCTGGGCAACCGGCTTAAAATATGATGCCAATGATATTTATATTGCGACGTTCTATTCTGAAACACGCAATATGACGCCGATTTCCGGCGGCTTCGCCAATAAAACACAGAACTTCGAAGCGGTTGTTCAGTACCAGTTTGACTTTGGTCTGCGTCCGTCACTGGGTTATGTGCTGTCAAAAGGTAAAGATATTGAAGGCGTAGGTAATGAGGATCTGGTGAATTATATCGACGTGGGCGCAACATACTATTTCAACAAAAATATGTCCGCGTTTGTCGACTATAAAATCAACCAGCTCGATAGCGATAATAAGCTGGGCATCAACGATGATGATATCGTCGCTGTCGGTATGGTCTACCAGTTCTGATATAGCATAAAAAAATGCCGGATGGGGTTGCGCCGCCATCCGGCATTTTACTGTTCATTACGCCGTTAATTTAACCGGCTCATCGTTAAAATCGTCAGCAGGCTCCAGCGCCAGATTCAGCGAGGTTAACAACCCACGTAATTTTTCATGAAATTCACGTAAGGTGTATTCCAGTCGCTCTACCACTTCAGTCTCTTTCACCGGCTCCGCCGTCCAGTTCCCGTCTTTATCAAACAAGCCAAACTGATAGCTGTAGGTAAAGCGTTTTTCCTGCGCCTCCAGTTCCATCCACCAGCCCCAAAACTCGCGTTTTTCAGGGGCGGGTTTCACATTGACGCAAACAGCCAGACAATCGAAAAAAAACCGATTATCTTCGCACTGCCCTTCCCGGATGTACGGGCCAAGCGCGGTGAATTTCTTGATCAATCTACTTTTCGGATGCCCACTCGGTAACGTCATTACGATCTCCTTAGGTGAAGCACCTGTTTTACCAAATCGATAAAATTTAGCAAACTTTTAACACAATCTCTGATTGATCCAACCAGTGATTTCCTGCAGGCCTTTGTCAAAATTGCGATACACCGGGTTGAATGGAATCTCCAGCAGCTTACCGTCGGAAGATGAAGATGTGATTAAACGCGACTCCTCTTCCGGGCTAAATGGATCGTTTTTCCAGAACCCCGACAGCATTGGCGTTGGGCAGCGTCGACCCAGCAGGCCCTGCACTTTTAATGAATAGCGATTAAGCTCAACGCGAAGCGCTTCATCGGATGCGTCGTGCATCCCGAGGCGACTGGCCAGAACGTCAAGATACATTTCCGGTACGCTTGCCTGACGTTGTGGGTCACTTAGCAGCGCATGCACTACCGGACCAAGACAGGCAACCGCCTTCAGACGCGATGATTCCAGATACGCCAGGCGTACCGCCACGTTAGCACCAAAGCGGAAACCGAAGGCCGCCACGCGGGTGTGATCCACCCATGGAACATTCGGCAGCGCTTTTAATACGTGCTGGTGCAGCAGGCTGGAATCCTGGGTCAGTTTCCATTTTGATGAGAACCCGACCGACGGCATATCCAGCGTCAGCATAGCAATACCGCGCGGGGCAAAGTAACGCTCATACAGACTGTAATAATCCGTTTGCATGGAGTCGAGGCCACCGCACATCAGCACCGTCGGGAACGGACCGTCGCCTTTTGGCATATGCAGGAAACCGGTGATCGGCGCGCCGCCGGTTACGGCAAACTCCATCTCACGCAGCGTGCCCGGCAGACGCTGCGCAGCTTCTTCATAAGCGCGATTGGCCAGAGCCTGCGCCTGCTCTGCCAGCTCATCGCCTTTTAAGTGTGGATACGCGGCAATGTTGTACAACGTGGAAGCATGCAGCCAGTGGCGTCCACTCACCTGCGGATCCTCCTCCATAGACGCTTTCTGTTGCCAGTCCATCGCCTGCTTCGCCCACTCGTAGATCCAGTTTCCACCGCGATAGCCGATGACCGTGTCATAGAGCTCTTTATCCGTGCGTTCGGCTTCGCTCATGACGATACGAGCCTGGACTTCGAGTATTTCGCGCGGATCGACGCCACGCCAGATCCACATCAGGCGATTCACCATGCGATACCAGTGTGGAACGGTTTTGCCATCCAGGGCGGATTGTACGGATGGCTGCGCGCCGTGATTAAAACGACGAACCAGCGTTGACGTTTCAGGGTGTTTGAAGCGGGGTTTAAACAGGACTTCGCTGAGGTTAGCCTGTGACATGATTGCAGCCTCCATGAGTACTCACTAAGGCATAGTGTAACCTGACACAGTGCAAAAAGAACAACGCCCGGCAGATGCCAGGCGTTGAAAACTTTTTAGATTAGCGACCAGAGATCGGCGGGACGAACACTACGCCCATATCCCACGGCTGCTCAATCCAGGTATCCTGAGGGATATCAACAACATAATCATTCACCAGCGGGCGGCCAGCCGGCTTAGCGAAAATAGTAACGAAATGCGCTTTAGGGTACATTTCGCGGATCGCAACGGCAGTACCACCGGTGTCAACCAGGTCATCAATGACGATGAAACCTTCACCGTCGCCTTCGGCACGCTTCAGCACTTTCAGTTCGCGCTGGTTGTCGTGATCGTAGCTGGAGATGCATACGGTATCGACATGACGAATACCCAATTCACGCGCCAGCAATGCGCCCGGCACCAGACCACCACGGCTAACGGCAATAATGCCTTTCCATTGTTCAGAAGGCATCAGGCGGCTTGCCAGTTTACGTGCATGGATCTGCAACATGTCCCAGGTGACGACGTATTTTTCGCTCATGTGAAGTGTCCCAGCCTGTTTATCTACGGCTTAAAAAGTGTTCGAGGGGGAAATAGGTTGCGCGAGATTATAGAGATCTGAAGCACTAAAAACCAGTGTTTCGCGGAATCCACGCCTCTTTTTGCATGCTTTATGCTAGCCGTCAGCGGAGAAAGTGGTATTCTCAATCGCATCGCGCAAGCCTGACTTGTGATGTTTTTAATTCTGCTAACCCCGTGGCCTGCAAGCAAGTTTTGTAGGACATCGCCAAGGAGACTCAACGTGTCTGAACTGTCTCAGTTATCCCCGCAGCCGCTGTGGGATATTTTTGCCAAAATCTGTTCTATTCCTCATCCGTCCTACCATGAAGAGCAGCTCGCTGAACACATTCTGAGCTGGGCCCAGGAGAAAGGTTTCCACGTCGAGCGCGATCAAGTCGGTAATATCCTGATTCGCAAACCTGCTACCGCAGGCATGGAAAATCGCAAGCCGGTCGTTCTGCAAGCGCACCTGGATATGGTCCCGCAGAAAAACAACGACACCGTACACGACTTCACTAAAGATCCTATCCAGCCTTATATTGACGGCGAATGGGTAAAAGCCCGTGGCACCACGCTGGGTGCGGATAACGGCATCGGTATGGCGTCTGCGCTGGCCGTTCTGGCTGATGACAACGTGGTACACGGCCCGTTAGAAGTCCTGCTCACCATGACCGAAGAAGCGGGTATGGATGGCGCGTTTGGTCTGCAGGCTAACTGGCTGCAGGCAGATATTCTGATCAACACCGACTCTGAAGAAGAAGGTGAGATCTACATGGGTTGCGCAGGCGGTATCGACTTTACCTCTAACCTGCCGCTGTCCCGTGAAGCAATCCCGCCTGGCTTCCAGAGCTTTAAGCTGACGTTGAAAGGCCTGAAAGGCGGCCACTCCGGCGGCGAAATCCACGTGGGTCTTGGTAACGCCAACAAGCTGCTGGTCCGCTTCCTGGCGGGTCACGCCCAAGAGCTGGATCTGCGTCTGGTTGATTTCAACGGCGGTACGCTGCGCAACGCGATTCCGCGTGAAGCCTTTGCTACCCTCGCCGTAGCTGCAGATAAAGTTGATGCGTTAAAAGCGCTGGTCGGCACTTACCAGGAAATCCTGAAAAACGAACTGGAAGCCAAAGAGAAGAACCTGGCTCTGCTGCTGGATGCCGTGACTCAAGATAAAGCCGCGCTGACCGCTCAGTCTCGCGACAGCTTCGTGCGTCTGCTGAACGCCACCCCGAACGGCGTTATCCGCAATTCCGACGTAGCAAAAGGCGTGGTAGAAACCTCCCTGAACGTCGGTGTGGTCACCATGACTGACGATAATGTACAGATCCACTGTCTGGTTCGCTCGCTGATCGATAGCGGTAAAGACTACGTGGTGAGCATGCTGGATTCACTCGGCAAGCTCGCGGGTGCCAAAACGGAAGCCAAAGGCGCGTATCCTGGCTGGCAGCCGGATGCTAACTCCCCGGTTATGCACCTGGTGCGCGAAACCTATCAGCGTCTGTTCAACAAAACGCCGAACATCCAGATTATCCACGCCGGTCTGGAATGTGGTCTGTTCAAGAAACCGTATCCAGAAATGGACATGGTTTCCATTGGGCCAACCATCACGGGTCCGCACTCCCCGGATGAGCAGGTTCATATTGAAAGCGTCGGCCACTACTGGACGCTTCTGACTGAACTGCTGAAGTCTATTCCAGCGAAGTAAGGTTCTGCGCTAAATGCCGGATGGCGCTGCGCTTATCCGGCCTACACGCTAATTTGTAGGCCTGAGAAAGTTTTTATGCCGTCATCCGGTAATTGTTCTGAGTTACAGCCCCAACAGTAGCTGTCTTTCCATTTGTGGATCCAGCAGCGTGACGTGTAATCCCACCAGCCTCACACCACGCCCTCCCCGACGTTCATCCCAGGTTTTGCGCGCCGTCGCAATCAAGTCATCTTTATTTAAGCGCGGCCAGACGTGCTCCTGCGTGGTCTGCTGAAAATCATTAAACTTGAGTTTTATCCCCTGGCGAGCGATCAGGAGATCCGGTTTTACCTTTGCCAGACGCCGTTCCAGTTCGGGATACAGCCGCTCAATAATTGCCTCGCACTCTGGCCACTCGTGAATATCTTCCGCCAGCGTGCGCTCCACGCCGACGGATTTGCGCAGCCTGTCGTTGTTGACGTCCCGCTCATCAATGCCCTGGCTACGCTCCCACAGCACGCGACCAAACTTACCAAAACGTTTGAGCAACATTGCCAGGTCGTATTTTTGAACATCCTCGCAGGTACGTAATCCCATTGCTTCCAGCTTAGCGGCGGAGACTTTGCCGACGCCGGGAATTTTGCCTAACGGTAACGTTTTGAGAAATTCAGGAACGTCGGCAGGAGTAATCACATATTGCCCGTTGGGCTTGTTGAGATCGGAGGCAATTTTTGCCAGGAATTTAACCGGCGCAATTCCGGCGGAGGCGGTGAGCTGCAGCTCGTTAAAAATCGTCTGGCGGATCTCCTGGGCGATCAGCGTAGCAGAACCGTGACAGTGGGTACTGTCGGTGACATCCAGATAGGCTTCATCCAGCGAAAGAGGTTCAATCAGTGAGGTATAGCGAGAGAAGATCGCCTGAATCTGCCGGGAAGCTTCTTTATAAGCCTCATAGCGACCAGGCAATAAAGTGAGATGCGGGCACAGCTTTAACGCCATTCCCGTTGGCATCGCGCTACGTACGCCAAATTTGCGCGCCGGGTAATTGGCTGTGCTGATAACTCCCCGCCGCTCGCGGCTGCCGCCGATGGCAATGGGAATGTCTCGCAGGGCGGGGTTATCGCGCATTTCCACCGCCGCGAAAAAGCAGTCCATATCAACATGTATGATTTTGCGCATCACTCGCCTCCCACAACACTGTTTAAGTATACAGTATTTTTATGGTGTGAGAAGTATGATTATACCTTACGCCGGACCATTCATGACGAAGCGCGCATCGCACAGGTAACGCACAATATCCGTTTTCGTATGTTCCGCTGGATTGCCCGCCGTACTGACAAACAGTTTATTTACTTTGCGAATATTTGCCCGCAGCAGTTTTTCGATTGTCATCAGGCGAAAGGCATCATTCTCAACGCAGAAAAGCTCGTAATCGCCCAGACGTTCGCCACAAATTTCACAATGGTTCATCCAGTAACGAAGCCCGGTGGTTTTACTTTTATCGAGATAGTAATTGCTGGCTTTGATGTTCTTTTTTATCTCTTCAGGCAGAGAATTAATGTGGAACAAAAAGCTGTTACGCCTGACCGACTGCCAGCCCTGACCATCCTGATTTTTCTTAATAAAGCGGGTAAACATCACGCCATGAATACGGGTAATTTGGTGGCAGCTCCAGCAGTGCATCTTCGAGGTAATCACCAGATAGTACGGGGCGACGATATTGAAACTGTCGGTATCATAAACATAGTCACGCAGCGCCCCGTTTAGCTCATGGGGTTCGGTGTACCAGATACCTGAAATCTTGTCGAAATGTGCGCCCTGACAGGCCACATCGGTGACGTTATCAGTATGAATATCCAAGGGAATAATATGGGTTACATCTATCACATTGCCTTCCTGAGGGATAATTTGCCCCCACGTTGCGTGGGGGACGGGAACAGAATTAATGAGTGACGGGAGCAGATTGTTGACGTAAAGAAGTCACCTGCTTTTGCTTGTCCAGCTTATCAACCAGCGGTTGCACAACCTTCTCTCCCTGCTGGCCGAAATATTGATACAGCGTATCGGAAGCGCTTTGCGTCAACACCATGATCTCAATGCGACGGTTACCGGCGCTTTCCGGGTTTTTCGCATCCAGCAACATTTGGTCCGCCATCGCGCTGACCTGCATAACTTTATCCTGCGGCATTCCGGCATCTTCCAGCACGCGTCGTGCCGACAATGCGCGGTCGCCGGAGAGGTTCCAGTTGTTGTAAATATTGCTCTTATAGCTCATCGCGTCAGTATGCCCGGTGATGATTATCTTGTTATCCAGCGAGTCAAACACGGGAGCCAGCTCAACCAGCAGAGATTTAAAGAACGGCATAATTTTGGCGCTACCGCGTTCAAACATATTGCGGTTCTGGTCATCTTTAATCAGTACGCGCAGCCCCTGAGGAACAATCTCCATCTCGAGGTTAGTTTCCATATGCGCGTTGCGGGCGATGACATTAATGTCGGTCGCCAGCTCGCCCAATTCACGGGCTGATTTTTGCTTCAGTAACGTTGTTTTCTCGTTCACGTCTAACGCCTTTTTCGCGTTTTCTTCCGTGATCTTCGCCGTCTCCTGCGGATTGGCGGTTTTATCGAGTTTGTTGCGCGTGACGTTTTTCTTCTGCGCACCCGGCGCTATCGGCTGCTTGCCCAGCTTGTTTAACGGCGCCATACCGCCACCGTTAAAGATTGACTGGCCATGCAGCGCTGCCACGATGTTTTCACGGTCAGCTTTACTGACGCTGTTCACGATCAACTTTATCGTGGTGACCAAGGGCGCCGAGCGTATCTCCGAAGTTTCGGCCCGCTTTACCCTCGACGCCATGCCCGGTAAGCAGATGGCGATCGACGCCGATCTGAACGCAGGGTTGATTAATCAGGCCCAGGCGCAGGCGCGACGTAAAGACGTGGCGGGCGAAGCGGATTTCTATGGCGCAATGGACGGTGCGTCGAAGTTCGTGCGCGGTGATGCCATCGCCGGGATGATGATCCTGGCCATTAACCTGATCGGCGGCGTCTGTATCGGTATTTTCAAATACGATTTAAGCGCCGAAGCTGCATTCCAGCAATACGTACTGATGACCATCGGTGACGGTCTGGTCGCCCAGATCCCGTCTCTGCTGCTGTCAACGGCGGCGGCGATTATCGTTACTCGCGTGAGCGACAGCGGCGATATTGCCACTGACGTGCGAAGCCAGCTGCTGGCCAGCCCCTCCGTGCTCTATACCGCCACCAGCATTATGTTTGTACTGGCGGTGGTGCCGGGAATGCCGCATTTCCCATTCCTGGTGTTCAGCGCCCTGCTGGGGTTCACCGCCTGGCGTATGAGCAAGCGCCCGAAGGTGGCTGAGACCGAAGAGAAAAACCTTGAGACGCTGACCAAAACTATCGTTGAAACCACCGAGCAACAGGTCAGTTGGGAAACGATCCCCTTGATTGAGCCAATCAGCCTGAGCCTGGGCTACAAGCTGGTGTCGCTGGTGGACAAATCTAAAGGGAATCCGCTCACCCAACGTATTCGCGGTGTGCGGCAGGTTATCTCAGACACGAACGGCGTGTTGCTACCGGAAATTCGCATTCGCGAAAACTTCCGTCTAAAACCGACCCAGTACGCCATTTTTATCAACGGGATCAAGGCTGATGAGGCCGATATTCCCTCAGATAAGCTGATGGCGCTGCCTTCCAGTGAAACCTACGGTGAGATCGATGGTGTTTTAGGTCACGATCCGGCCTACGGTATGCCGGTCACGTGGATTGTCCCGGCGCAAAAAGCCAAAGCGCTAAATATGGGGTATCAGGTCATTGATAGCGCCAGCGTTATTGCAACGCACGTGAATAAGATCATTCGCAACTATATTCCCGACCTGTTTAACTACGACGATATTACGCAACTGCATAACCGCCTCTCTTCGATGGCGCCCCGTCTGGCGGAGGATCTGAGCGCGGCGCTGAATTACAGCCAGCTCCTGAAGGTTTACCGGGCACTGCTGGTCGAAGGTGTGCCGCTGCGCGATATCGTCACTATTGCTACCGTTCTGGTCGCCAGTAGCGCCGTCACCAAAGATCATATTTTGTTAACGGCAGATGTGCGTCTGGCGCTTCGTCGCAGCATTACCCATCCGTTTGTACGCAAAGATGAGCTGGCGGTGTACACCCTGAATAATGAGCTGGAGAATCTGCTGGCAAATGTGGTGAATCAGGCGCAGCAAAGCGGCAAAGTGGTGCTCGATAGCGTACCGGTCGATCCGAATATGCTCAATCAATTCCAGACCAATATGCCGCAGATTAAAGAACAGATGAAAGCCGCGGGTAAAGAGCCGGTCCTGCTGGTCGCACCGCAGCTACGTCCTCTGCTCGCGCGCTATGCGCGCCTGTTCGCTCCGGGTTTGCAGGTGTTGTCTTATAACGAAGTTCCGGACGAGCTGGAGTTAAAGATCATGGGGGCGTTGAGTTAACCCCTGACGAGGCGGTGTCATTTGCACCGCCTTGTTGATTACAGAATGGTATTTTCCGTAAGAATACGACGGGCGCCGAGGTAATGATCCTGCCAGAAGTCATCGGATAAATTACTCACCCGAATGGTTTCTCCCGTACGCGGCGATTCAATAAATTGTCCCTGCCCCAAATAGACGCCCATATGATCGGCAATATCCCGACTGTGAATATGAAAGAACAATAAATCCCCACGACGAAGGTCGCGATTGGCGACGATGGTCGCCCGCCGATAGTGATACATTTCATTCGCCGTACGCGGCAATTTTGCCGCCAGGATTTTGTTGTAGGCATAAAAAATCAGCCCGCTGCAGTCAAAGCCCTGATCCGGGCTGGTCCCGCCCCACAAATAAGGTTTACCCAGCTGCTGCTCGAGACGGTGGATTGCCACTTCGGTCATGTTATGCAGATGATCGCTACTGAGAAAATGGTCATTCTCAGCCAGCTCTTTCCAGCGATGATCGCTCGCTTTCAGCGGCCCCGGGAACCACTCCGGGTGCTGTTTAATCAGCGTCCTGTTCTGCTGTCGCAGCGCGCTTTTACTTTGCGCATTTCCTTCCACCACATAACTTGCCTGCTTTTTTACCTGCGCGTGGTACTGCTTAAGCAGCCGGGCGCGGTTACGCATGCGCATTTGCGCCGCATAGCTTAAATGGGCGTCAGATAAGAGGGGCTGAACTTTGGCGACAGACGGTGAGGACAACACAACACACAAAGACAGCAGACCCGGCAAAAAGCGTCGGGGTGCAGAGACAAAAGACATGAAAACAAAAATACCTAATTAAACACGTTCGGCGCAGTCTACCGCTGTTGCCGGGTATTCCATTTTAATATTCGATTATTAAATTATTAATTTTTTAAATTCAATACATTAGGAATTCTGCACTCATAAGATTAAATGAAATGCGCTCACGCGCAAAATACGCCGCTGTCTGACTGCCTTTAAGTACAATTTTCCGTATAAAGAAAATCTAAAGTGTAAACGCCGCACGAGAGACTTGCGAAAAACTCTCTGGGTGATAATGTGAGCGCTCCAGATCCAGATTTATCCGATTTGGGGACTCTTTTTGCCGTCCTGGCGTGTGTAATCGTTTTATCAAGGAATAAGCAGTATGCGTAAAATCGCATTTTTTCTTGCGATGCTTTTATTGCCGTGCGTTTCATTTGCCGGTTTGCTGAGCAGCAGCAGCCCGACTACGCCTGTCAGCAAAGAATATAAGCAGCAATTAATGGGCTCCCCCGTCTATATCCAGATCTTCAAAGAAGAGCGCACGCTGGATCTGTACGTCAAGATGGGCGAACAGTATCAATTGCTCGACAGCTATAAGATCTGCAATTATTCCGGCGGCTTAGGGCCGAAACAGCGTCAGGGTGATTTCAAAAGTCCGGAAGGATTTTACAGCGTACAGCGTGGACAGCTGAAACCGGATAGCCGCTTCTATAAAGCGATTAACATTGGTTTTCCTAACGCCTACGACCGCGCCCACGGTTATGAAGGTAAATACCTGATGATCCACGGCGCCTGCGTTTCCGTCGGCTGCTACGCGATGACCGACAACGGCATTGATGAGATTTTCCAGTTTGTCACCGGCGCGCTGGTGTTTGGACAGTCCAGCGTCCAGGTTAGCATTTATCCGTTCCGCATGACCGACGCCAACATGCAGCGCCATAAGTTCTCGTATTACAAAGAGTTCTGGTCGCAGCTAAAGCCGGGATACGATTACTTTGAACAGACGCGTAAGCCACCGACCGTTTCCGTCGTCGATGGCCGTTACGTTATCAGCAAGCCGTTGAGTCACGAAGTGGTTCAGCCGCAGCTGGCATCAAACTACACGCTCCCCGAGACAAAATAATGCCCACTCGCCTGGCATAATCTTTTGCCAGGTTTCATTGCCGGTTAGCGGCTGAGTGGCAATCACGGTGACCACATCGTTGGGTGTGGTCTCTGAGCTAAAATCGATTTCCACATCCTGATCCAACAGCGTCGCTACGCCAAACGGCGCACGGCGCGTGATCCAAAACAAATTGGTCGAGCAGAAGGCCATCACATAACGCCCGTCAGACAACAGCATGTTGAAGACGCCCTTCTCCCGCAACTCTCCTGCCAGCATCGCAATATATTTAAACACTGCCGTCATATTGCCAGGCGTGCGCGGATAACGCTCTGTCAGCTTGTGGAGCAGCCAGCAGAAGGCTTTTTCGCTGTCGGTTTCCCCAACCGGGCGGAAATTACCGGTTTCCAGCGATTTATAGCCGCTGAGCTGTCCGTTATGGGCGTACGTCCAGTTACGTCCCCACAGCTCACGCGTGAAGGGATGGGTATTTTCCAGTGCTACTTCACCGCGATTCGCCTGACGAATATGGGCAATCACGGAACAGGATTTGATGGGATAGTCTTGTACCAGTTTGGCGATAGGCGAGTTAAAGCTGGGTTGCGGATCTTTAAACGTACGGCAGCCCTTACCTTCATAAAACGTAATACCCCAGCCGTCTTTGTGCGGCCCGGTGCCTCCGCCGCGCTGGACCAGCCCGGTGAAGCTAAAGCAGATATCGGTTGGCACATTGGCGCTCATCCCGAGCAGTTCGCACATACATCACCTACCTTAAAACGGTTAATTGCCTGCCAAGACCGGCAAAGCACAGCTTGTAGGCCGGATAAGACGCTTGCGTCGCCATCCGGCACAATGCCCGATGGCGCTTCGCTTATCGGGCCTACAAGTTCCTGGCCCGATAAGACCGGCAAAAATTATCGGCTTATTTAACCATCTCTTTTTCGATCAGTTGAATCAGGATATGGATCACTTTGATATGAATTTCCTGAATACGGTCAGCGTAGCCAAAGTGCGGCACGCGAATTTCGATATCTGCGCTGCCCGCCATTTTGCCGCCATCTTTCCCGGTCAGGGTGATCACTTTCATCCCTTTCTCGCGCGCTGCGGCAATCGCTTTAATTACGTTACCGGAGTTACCCGAAGTAGAGATACCTAACAGGACATCGCCCGCGCGGCCCACGGCTTCAACGTAGCGCGAGAACACATAATCGTAACCGAAATCGTTGCTAACGCAGGAGATATGGCTGACGTCAGAGATAGCGATCGCCGGATAGCCAGGGCGGTTTTCACGATAGCGTCCAGTCAGCTCTTCGGCGAAGTGCATCGCGTCGCAATGGGAACCGCCGTTACCGCAAGAAAGTACCTTACCACCGGCTTTAAAGCTGTCTGCCAACAGGACCGCCGCGCGCTGAATGGCGTGAATATTGGCGTCATCTTTAAGAAAATTAGCCAGCGTTTCCGCCGCTTCGCTCAGTTCGTTACGAATAAGATCCTGGTACATGAGGATATCCTTCAGCATGAATGTAAATGACAAGATGCAGTGTACCGGATAGCGCTACCAGCGAGAAGTACAAGCCACAGGAATGGCTGCGGCTTTTGATTTTTTGTGCCGGTTAAAACGGCAACAATGTGAGCTTTGTTGTAATTATTTTGTAAACACATTGCTAAAAGAATTTACATCCACTACAACCATATCATCACAAGTGGTCAGACCTCCTACAAGCAAGGGAGCTTTTCGTTATGATGATTTTGAGTATTATCGCTACGGTTGTTCTGCTCAGCGTTCTGTTTTATCACCGCGTGAGCTTATTCCTCAGCAGCTTAATTTTGCTCGCCTGGACGGCTGCGCTTGGCGTGGCTGGCCTGTGGTCAGTCTGGCTGCTGGTTCCTCTGGCCATTATCCTCGTACCGTTTAACTTTACGCCGATGCGCAAATCCATGATCTCTGCGCCGGTGTTCCGCGGTTTCCGTAAAGTCATGCCGCCGATGTCGCGCACCGAGAAAGAAGCGATTGATGCCGGTACGACCTGGTGGGAAGGCGACCTGTTCCAGGGCAAGCCAGACTGGAAAAAACTGCATAACTACCCTCAGCCGCATCTGACTGCTGAAGAGCAAGCGTTTATTGACGGCCCGGTGGAAGAAGCGTGTCGCATGGCGAACGACTTCCAGATAACCCATGAACTCGCGGATCTGCCCCCGGAACTGTGGGCGTATCTGAAAGAACACCGCTTCTTCGCGATGATCATTAAGAAAGAGTACGGCGGGCTGGAATTCTCCGCCTATGCTCAGGCACGCGTTCTGCAGAAACTCTCCGGCGTATCCGGGATCCTGGCGATCACCGTTGGCGTACCTAACTCGTTAGGCCCAGGCGAACTGCTGCAGCATTACGGCACCGAAGAGCAGAAAAATCATTACCTGCCGCGCCTGGCTCGTGGTCAGGAGATCCCATGCTTTGCTCTGACCAGCCCAGAAGCAGGCTCCGACGCAGGTGCTATCCCTGATACCGGCGTAGTTTGTATGGGCGACTGGCAGGGCCAGCAGGTGCTGGGTATGCGCCTGACCTGGAACAAACGTTATATTACGCTGGCCCCTATCGCTACCGTACTGGGTCTGGCATTTAAACTTTCCGACCCGGAAAAACTGCTGGGTGGTGAAGAAGATCTCGGTATTACCTGTGCGCTGATCCCAACCTCAACGCCGGGCGTACAAATTGGGCGTCGCCACTTCCCGCTGAACGTACCGTTCCAGAACGGTCCGACCCTCGGTAAAGATGTGTTCGTACCGATTGATTACATCATCGGTGGTCCGAAAATGGCCGGTCAGGGCTGGCGCATGCTGGTGGAATGTCTGTCCGTGGGACGCGGTATTACCCTGCCGTCTAACTCGACGGGCGGCGTGAAATCCGTCGCGATGGCAACCGGCGCGTATGCGCATATTCGTCGCCAGTTCAAAATCTCTATCGGCAAGATGGAAGGTATTGAAGAGCCGTTGGCGCGTATTGCGGGTAACGCCTACGTGATGGATGCTGCGGCGTCGCTGATTACCTACGGTATTATGCTGGGTGAAAAACCGGCGGTGCTGTCGGCTATCGTGAAGTATCACTGTACCCACCGTGGGCAGCAGTCAATCATCGATGCCATGGATATCACTGGCGGTAAAGGCATTATGCTTGGCGAAAGCAACTTCCTCGCCCGTGCTTATCAGGGCGCGCCTATCGCCATTACCGTTGAAGGCGCTAACATCCTGACCCGTAGCATGATGATCTTCGGTCAGGGTGCAATTCGCTGCCATCCGTATGTACTGGAAGAGATGGCTGCGGCACAGAGTAACGATGTGAATGCGTTCGATAAGCTGCTGTTCAAACACATCGGTCACGTCGGCAGTAACAAAGTACGCAGCTTCTGGCTTGGCCTGACGCGTGGCTTAACCAGCAGCACGCCAACCGGCGATGCGACCAAACGTTACTACCAGCACCTGAACCGTCTGAGCGCCAACCTGGCACTGCTTTCAGATGTATCCATGGCCGTACTGGGCGGTAGCCTGAAGCGCCGTGAACGTATCTCCGCGCGTCTGGGCGATGTGTTAAGTCAGCTGTATCTGGCCTCCGCGGTACTGAAACGTTATGACGATGAAGGCCGTAATGAAGCCGACCTGCCGTTGGTTCACTGGGGCGTTCAGGATGCGTTGTACAAAGCGGAACAGGCGATGGACGACCTGCTGATTAACTTCCCGAACCGTCTGGTCGCTGGCTTGCTGAATGTGGTTATCTTCCCTACCGGTCGCCACTACCATGCACCGTCAGACAAATTGGATCATAAAGTCGCGAAGATTTTGCAGGTTCCAAGCGCCACCCGTTCTCGTCTTGGTCGTGGTCAATACCTGACGCCAAGCGAGCATAACCCGGTTGGTTTGCTGGAAGAGGCTCTGCTGGATGTGATTGCAGCTGACCCTATCCACCAGCGGATCTGCAAAGAGCTGGGTAAGAACCTGCCGTTTACCCGCCTGGATGAACTGGCGCACAATGCGCTGGCTAAAGGACTGATTGATAAAGACGAAGCCGCGATTCTGGTGAAAGCCGAGGCGAGCCGTCTGCGCAGCATCAACGTGGATGACTTTGAACCCGAGGAGCTGGCAACTCAGCCGGTAAAGTTGCCAGAGAAGGTGCGTAAAGTCGAAGCCGCATAACGACATACGCACAATGCCGGGCCCCGCTTAATGCGGGGCTTTTTATTGCCACATTTTCGTTAAAGCTCATGTTACAGTGTCAAAATGTTGTTCAACGAGGAGCCTCGATCGTGCCTGGTTTGAAAATTACTCTGCTGCAACAACCGCTGATCTGGATGGATGGCCCGGCCAACCTGCGCCATTTCGACCGTCAACTGGAAACCGTCACAGGACGTGATGTCATTGTGTTGCCCGAGATGTTTACCAGTGGATTTGCCATGGAAGCGGCAAGTAAATCGCTGGCGCAGGAAGAGGTTGTAAGCTGGATGCGCGCTAAGGCGCAGCAGACCAACGCCCTCATTGCAGGCAGCGCCGCTCTCCAGTCTGAACGCGGCCCGGTCAACCGCTTTTTACTGGTCGAACCCGAAGGTCATGTCCATTTCTATGATAAGCGCCATCTGTTCCGCATGGCGGATGAGCATCAGTATTACCAGGCAGGTGACGCGCGGGTTATTTTTGAATGGCGCGGCTGGCGTATTCTACCGTTGGTCTGTTATGACCTGCGTTTTCCAGTGTGGTCGCGCAACCGCAACGATTACGACCTGGCATTGTATGTCGCCAACTGGCCGGCGCCGCGTTCGCTGCACTGGCAGGTTCTGCTCACAGCACGGGCGATTGAGAACCAGGCTTATGTAGCAGGATGTAACCGCGTGGGCACTGACGGGAACGGCCATCATTATCGCGGTGACAGCCGGGTGATTAATCCGCAGGGTGAGATTATTGCCACCGCCGAGCCGCATCAGGCCACACGCATTGACGCAGAACTGTCACTCTCGGCGCTGCGCGAGTATCGCGAGAAGTTTCCCGCCTGGCAAGACGCCGACCCGTTCACGCTATAACTCTCGCCTTCACTCCCGCTGCACAACATTTTCCGTGGCGGGATTGTTTCACTCCGTAACCAACCGCAAAACAAATTCGCGTGGCGACATGCGGCGGGCATCGTATTCTGCAAAGGATAATCACTCGTAACCAGCGAGTGGCAGACAATGTCGATAATTCCCTTATCAGGATTTCAATAATGAAGAACTTCATACGCATGACTTTGCTGGCAGTTACCGTGGCTGGCGCTTCTTTTAGCACGCTTGCAGCAACGACATCTAATGTTCCGGCTCCCGCCCAGGATCCGATAGTTCAGCACCTTAAGTTAAGCACCGACCAGGTTGCGCAGATTAAAAAACTGCACCAGCAGCTTGAAACCAACGTTAGCCAGATTTCGGTGAAAGATGTTAAAGACGGCGCGTTGATTGACGTCATCAAGTCCGGGAAATGGGATGAAGCTGCCGTCAAGAAACAGCTTTCTGCGTTCAGCAACATCGAACAACAGGCACGTTATTATCGCGTGAAATACTATTTTGATCTGAACAAAGTGCTGACCCCAGCACAGCGCCAGCAGGTGCAAAAAGATATCGCACAGACGCTGAGCGAGTAATGACCAGGGCCTGAATCAGCAATGGTTCAGGCTTTTCGGTAAAACTTCCTGCTCAAACAGAAATCCCTGCACCGCGTCTGCGCCGCTCATGCGGCAAATGGCATAATCCTGCGGCGTTTCCACTCCCTCGACAACAACCCGGTCTCCCAGCCCGCGAAATTGATTGACCAGTACCCTCAACTGCCACTCTGATGTCCTGAACTGATGAAACATTTCGCTTTCAATTTTGATGGCATCGAAACGGATGCCAGACAGCCGCCAGACAAAAAATAGCTCGGGTGAAACGTCATCCAGCCACATGCGAAAACCATGGCGTATCAGGGTTTTTACGGCCATGCATACGGTCTGCTGTTCTGCCTTTTCCAGGCGCATCATGGTGCCTGGATCCTGAATCTCGATAACAATCCGCCCCTGATGCGCCTGCCGGGCGAGCTGCGCAATCCATGGCAGGCAGGTCAACATCCTGACGGATAAATTCAGCGAAAAGCTTCCTGAGAGTGCCAACACCCGCCGCATTTGCCACAGGAATAGCTGCTGTTTTGCCGTGATAGAAAGATGCTTGAAAAAAAGATCCAGTGGTAGCGGCGTACGTACCTGGCTTAACACCTCGCAGACATCCAGCGATGGATCATCAAAAAAATGAATGCGTTGCAAACGGATCCCGGTGATCCGCAGCAGTTCGGCGTTGCGGGGAAGCTCTGGTACATAGCGGGCCTGTTCGCTGAGTCTGTTCATATCATTCCATTTTTTGATTAAAAGGACGTCGTGCATCCTGCAGCCACGGGATACGGCGATCATTCGGATACGTCAGGTAAAAGCGCCTCGCCAGACGATGCGCCTCGACCAGGTCGCGTTGCTGCAACGCCAGTAAGATTTGCGTGAAAGAGACGTTCGGATCGGGGTGAACACGCACATAGTCAGGCGCCCAGCGGCGGACCGCTTCCAGCCAGTGAGCATCCCGGGAGCGCTGATAGCGTTGCAGATATCCCATCTGGACATCAAACCGGTAGCGAGTGGCAAGGAGCCAGCCTCCCACAGGGAGCGGCTCAGCCAGACGCCACTGCGCTGACTGCCGCTCCGCCAGCGTCAGTTGCTGTTGCGTGCGCAGCGAGAGAAGCAACAATGGTGTGAAGGCTAAAAACGAGATCAGTGCCAGTCCGCGCAACAACGACGTTGACGTAAGCGTCAGGCGAGCCTCTTTTAACGGGAGGTCTGCGCAACGAAGCAGCAGGATCAGCAGTAACCAGTGTGGCGTTGATTGCCTGACGGGGTATTCCGTCAGCATATGAATCACCACCGGCAGCGCCGCCACCAGACAGGCGCGACGCCAACGATTCCCATGCATCCAGAGCCAGAAACCACTCGCAATAAAACACAGCGCGCCCACCAGCCCAACCAGACCGCCCTCCACCAGCCATAACACCAGTTCGTTGTGCGGATGCGAGATACTGCTCAGCCCCAATGGCCCCGCGCGTTCGAGAAACACAGAAGCAAAGCTGCCCACGCCCCACCCCGTCCACGGGCGTTCGGCAAATAATGCCAGCGACGTTTTGAGCACCGTCCAGCGCACCTGGGAAGTGGTGAAGTGATCGACCGTAGCGACGGACAAAAAATGGCGGGCGAGCGACCCCGCCGCCATGCCTGACGCCAGCGGCAACAGGAGTAGCAACAACGGACGGCGCTGCGTCGGGAAAACCATCAACAGCAGCGCTTCACCAACCGCCACAGATAGGTAACCGGTTTGCGACTGGGATTCATGCAGCACAAATCCCATCATCACCAGGCCAACCCCGATGACAATTCGATACCCGTCGCGCAGGCGTAAAAAGAGCGTGGCTGACAGCAGTACGCCACAGGCCGTGAAGCTGGCCATCAGATTAACCTGCTGAAAAATACCGTAGGGCCGCGTGCTGCGCCGCCAGGCAAACTCCCAGTAATCAACGCCCGGCCAATGCCAGTACTGATACATAAACGCCAGACATTCGATGACGCACGCCCCCCAGAGCAAGGCCAGCAGTGTCGTCAGAGATCGTGCCGCAAGCGGAATTTGCACCGTCACCAAATAGACGAGAACGCCTCCCAGTAAGGCTCCCGCGACCAGCAGGGCCTCGGACTGCCAGACATCAGGCGTCAGCAGGCATAGCAGCGTCAGAATGAGCGCCCCCATCGTAAACCCCGTGGCAGGTACAGTGATGCGCCAGCGTTGAGGAGGCACCAGCACTGATGCGCATGCAACCAGCACAACGGCGTAGATCCAGCTAGTGATATTAAGCGGTAACGACAGACCGCTGCCGCCGTTATTCGGCCAGTAGAGATGCATTGCCCCGCACCAGAAAAACAGACTAATACCGAGCAATAATTTTTGCGCAGGCAGCGGCGCAATACGATTCAGTGCGTTCATCATGCTACTGGTAGTTCAGTATCCAGGTCCCGCTGGCGCTGAACGGACCGTATTCGAGAGACTGATTTTTTATCGCCGATGGCTCCGCCGCGACCCACGCCAAAAAATTCAGCGTCATCGAGCCTTCCGTTATCTCTTTGACTGACGTGCTCTCATCAAGGCGGATTGCCGTGCCGTCCTCTTCGCTCATCCCAATACCGATCCCTGACGCGCCGCCTTGTTCACTGCTATCCAGCGCCAGATGATCGGCCAGCTCCGCATCCTCACGACCGCTGAAGGTAACCGAGATCCCGCGAAAAACCTCAGGGTTGCAGTCGCGTAACTGGATACTGAATTTTTCTGGCTTACTGCGCCCCGAGAGATAGAGATCCTGCGTCGCGATTTGCTTGAAATCGACCTCGATTTTGTCGCCACCGGGGACCAGGCTGCAGGCCAGCGCTCTGATGGTGCCGTGAAAATACATATCGCCGCCGACCAGTTTGGTATCGGCCTGCGCCGTGCCGCCAAGCAATAGCACTCCGATGGCGATTAACGCCGTAAATCTCATGGCATCCCCCTACTGAAACTGCGCAACAACGGTGGCTGAGGCTTCAAACTCACCTTCCTTAACGCTTCCCACGCCCGGCTTAGCCACCGGTGCGGCGGTGAGATTCCAGTCGCCCTGATTCTGGTAAAACCCCTTCACGTTGTAGAATTGATTGGGCACGACGGCGCCGCCGCTCTCGTCTTTAAGCATAATGCCGAGATCGTCGCGTTTTTGTCCGCCGCTTAACGTGCCGAGGAGATTACCGTTAAATCCCGCCGTGCCTGAGGCCGTGGTCGTTTGCACGCCAAGATCGATATTCAGCGCGCCCTGATCGAAGCTGCCGCCTTCACACACCACATGTATAGGGATTGGCTTGCTGTAGTTGGTGCCGTTGAGCTTTGTAGCGGATCCAGGCAGATCGCCAAACTCAATGCTGATTTTGTCTCCCCGATTGAAGGTGCATTTGTCCGGTACGGTAATCAGCCCGGATTTAATCACCACGCGGGAAATAGGCGTTGTCGGCGTAGGGCCAGCATCCCCCAGGCGCCCGGCAACCTCCACCAGCGACTGGGAGGTAATATTGATGCCATTAATAATGGGTTTAGTGACAATAAACGTCACTTTCCCTTTTGAACCACTTTCTATGTTGGTAGCCCGTTCGTAGCCTTTGCGCTTTTTGCAGCTATGATCGTTGTAACGATTTGAAAAATTGGTAAAAGGCGCCTGAACGTAGTTGTTATAACGCCCGGCGACCCACACCTGTACTTCCACATCCAGATACTCGTTTAAACGAAAACGGTTCGCCCCCTGATTGGAAGGCGGCATCGTGGTCGTGGTGGTGTAGTAAATCGGTTGTCGGGAGATGTCAGCCTGTTCGCAGTGAAAATCCACTACATACCAACTGCCCAGATTCCACGGGAACGGCTCCGTTCTGCCGCCCACGTGGTTTTTGCTGACATCCAGCGAGTTCAGTTCAATATCGTACTGATGCGGCGATCCTCCCTGCGGCTCACCTTCCCCCTGTGTGAATGCCTGCCCGGCCAGCGGACAACCAGCCAGGGCCGTCCACAGTAGCGTGTTGCGCAATATGCTCATAGATACTCCAGCTTAAGTCTGACCAGGCCGTTAAATTCTCCGGCGGTCACCTCTGGACCAAAAGATTCCAGCGCGGCCAGAAAGTGGATCGCGTTATCGCCCGGTTTGAGGATCCACATGCGTTGCGGTTGGTTCAGGTGAAGCAACTGGTTGCGTTCGGTCAGTAACCGAATGCCCGCGCCGCGCACATCACCGCGAATACGACCCAGATCGCTGTTTTCCGGTGCGCCTTCAGCCATCAGCGTCATCGAAACGCCGCGTTCCACCGTGCTGTGCGCCAGCTCAGGCATTTCGCTGGTCTGTCCGGGGAAATCCCTTAAGGTGTGGCCGGAACCTTTTAAGCAGCCGTTCAGATACAGCGTAACCAGCACCGGCTCGCTGCGATCGCCGCCCTGGCGAAACCGACTGGCGGAAATATCACCAAGATTGATGGTCTGATCGCGTGAAGCCATATCCAGCACGCACGGCGAAACGTAGACCCGGCCATGAAAGCGGACGTTGCCATACTCGCCGGACACGTTGCTCATATCCTGGCGACCACTGGTAGCCTGAGCCTGGCAGGCCATACCCGCCATCAGCAGGGCGCAAAGCATCTTTTTCATTTACGATTCCTGTTACCGGGGCTGCTGCTCCATCGGCAATGCTTTACACACATTGCCTGTGCAGCTGAATTTCAGTTCGGGATGGCCGCCAAAATCGTTCACGTACATCATGCTGAACTGACTGACGCTGCCGTCGTTCACGCTGAAATCGAGAGAGGATTTTGGTGAAACCATAACGCCTGGGAAGTCGGTCAATCTGCCGCCGCCCTGCGTTTCTGGCTTGCGGCTTAAGCCGATTAAGGTGACAAAATAAGGCGTTGGGTTGTCCACACTCCAGCGCTGGCCCTGTTTGTGAAAGACCAGTTGGTTTTGCCACACGGCGCCAGGTGTTTCCGGCACGATAGCAGTCGGACGGTAGAACAATTTGATGCGCGACTGCATCGCCAGTTGCAGCACATTCGGCTTATCCGGCTTTGGCGGAATTTCACGAACGTTCAGGTAGAACAGGCTCTCGCGATCCTGGGGCAGAGCGTTAATCCCGCTGGTTTTCGTCACCCGGGCAATCCCCTTTTGCCCGCCGTTAATTCGTTGCAGCGGCGGTAAGACCATCAGCGGCGAAGTAATTTTTGTTCCGGTGGCGTCTTCCACCCACGACTGGGCCAGGAATGGAATGCTCGGACTGGTATTGGTTAAGTTCGCACTGACAGATCGCGCATCACCGGTGATGATCATGCGGGTACGGTCGAGCGCGATACCTGCCCATGAGGCGTTGATCTCTGCAATAAAAAGCAGGCCGCAGGCCACGGGTTTCAGCCAACGCTGCACGGAGTAAAAAGCTTGATTATTCATGACAAAATTCATTCAGGTTATTGAAATTATTCACAAGGCAACAGCACGTTACCTTCCGGGTTGATTTGTTGCGGCACCTGTAAGTGACACTGCGCACGGCCAGCCCAGGCAACAGAGAGACGCTCGGCCGGATTCACACCCGCAATCCAGGCCATGCCGTTTTCCATCACCATGGCGACGCTGACGCCGTTGGCGTTAAACACTTCGGCGCCAAACGGCGGTACCGAACCATCCTTCAGGCGCAGCAGCGCCATCATTTTTTGCCCCTGCGCCACGGCAAAACGCTGGTAGCCAATCGCCCCCTCCGTCAGGGTGTTGGTGATGATGGCTTTGGTCGCGGAAATGTCCTCGTCCATTGCGTCCACATCGATACGGGTATCAAAGCTGTGATAACTGACAACGTCCGGTACCACGGCAATACCGAAGCGGTTTGAGTGCGCCTGTTCGCCGTTCAGCGGCACATTCGCCACACCATCGGTATCAACCATCACCCTGGCAGTGTTCATTGACGCCTGGCTGTTGTGCAGCGCCGCGCCATGACGCGTCGCGGTAAAGCCGCCGCGCATCGTGCCGCCAACGGAGAAATAGCGTGATTGCTGCCAGCTGACGTTAGATTCCAGTTCCGCCATCATGCTGCGGTGCTTGTAATAACCATCAAACGCCGTGTGTCCTTCACCGGAAACCCCTGTGCGCAAACGCCATGGATTGTTACGGTCGCGGTTATCTGAATACGAAACCATCTGGCTGGTCTGGTTGCCGCTGTTCTGCAATTCATAATCCATAGAGCGGCCATCGCTCCATGGCACCGAAATTGAAAGCGAGAGGCTGTCGTCCCGTTTGCCCTGATACTCAGAGCGGTAAGCCGCAAGGTTGGCGCTGACGCCCTGAATGCCAGCGAACGAAAAACTGTGTCCCATCGATAACCCATAACGATCCTGCGAACCGCGATCCCAATAGTTCTGGTGGGTATAGGTCAGGTACAGCGTGGTCGCTAAATGCGGATCGTCGGCAAAGAAGGTTTTGTTGCCGGTGATGGTGTACATCTCTTTTTCGCTGCCAGCGCTATTGTTATTTTCATACTGCTCGTCGAGGAACTGCGAAAAAGTGCGGAAGTTACGCTGTGAGAAGCGGTAACCGGCAAAGGTGATGGCGCTGTTGTACTCATCAAAGGTTTTGGCATAGCTGAGCTTAAAGGACATCCCTTTTTGTTCATCCTGATGCTTCACACGACTCACGGATTGCGTCGCATCCGCCGACAGCGCACCCAGCCAGCTCAAATCCCGACCAATCCCCATCGACCAGGCGTTATAACGATCGCCAGTGAGCAACGCACCGCCGTACAGCGACCACGCATTGCTGACCCCCCAGGAGAAATCACCGCTATAAAACGCAGGCCCCTGAACATCATGGTTATAGCGCGATGGCTTACCGACCGCGGCGTTGTAGCGAACATAGCCCGGGCGCGTCAGGTAAGGTATATCAGCCGTATTAACCTGAAAGGTTTGTACGCTGCCATCCTGCTCTTCGACGCGAACATCCAGTGTGCCGCGTACCGAACCGTGCAGATCCTGAATGTTGAATGGCCCCGCAGGAACGGTAGTTTGATAGATAACACGGCCCTGCTGGCTGACGGTGACCTTCGCATTACTGCGGGCGATGCCGTGCACTTCGGGCGCGTAGCCCTGCAAATTCGGTGGCAGCATACGCTCGTCGCTGGCGAGGTTCGCCCCGGTGAAACGCACCGAATCAAAAACCTGAGAATTCAGATAGATTTCGCCGACCGTTAGTTTTGCAGCCTGCATCGGTAACGGGCGATAGGCATAAATCTGATCCCAGTCGATACGGCCACGATTATCATCCGAAGCGTAATTGGCCTGATACTGGCCGCGAAAACGCCACGCGCCGAGGTTAAAGCCTGTCTGCCCATAGCCGGACAGAGAGCGATAGCGATCCCCGCCCTGCTCGTAATGTGTGGCCTGGCCCGAGACGCTGTAGTCAAAAATCAGCCCCGCGACGCCGTTATCCCAGCGTTCTGGCGGCGTCCAGTCAGGATCGGTATATTTCATCCATGCCTGAGGCACGGTAATATCCAGCACGCCTGCGCTATTATTCAGCACCACACCCGGCAGACGGGAAATGTCATAGCAGGTCGCGCTAATCGGATGAATATAGGTTAGCGCCTCTTCCTTGAGCGCCAGTAATTCGAGTTGTTGCGGCGTCAGACACGCCATGGATTTATGCGGGTTGGCAGGATCAACGATATAACGGATCGACTGCTGAGGAATCTCCTGGCTGTTAATACGAACATCCAGCAGATATTCTCCGGGAGTCACAAAGTTGCCTTCGGAAAAACGCTGCAAATCGACATTGTGCCTGTCGCTGGCATCCAGCACGTCGGTATTAAATTCAATGGCCTCATCCGCTTCAACCAATGAAGAGGCACAGACCAGAGCAATAAAAAGCGCCAGACGTTTTTTATCTGTTTTCAGCGTGATCATTTTCGTTCGCAAACCTTCAGATACCCGAATTGCAGTGCAGCTCAGAGATAATTCACAACAAAATGCGTGACCGCAGTAAATTCGCCGGATGTCATTCTTCCGTCGCGCGAGATCAAATAAGCCGTAAAGTTGAGCGTGTTTTTTCCTGGGTTAAGCAGATAGTCCGGTGATGGCTTGCCCAGATGAATTTGCTGTCCTTTGCCGTCATATATTTCTATTGCTAAATTTTCAGTTTCCGATTGCACGCTCAGATAATCAGGATTGTCATTATCCGCTGCGCCGGAAAAGGTAATATTGGCGCGCTGGAACAGATTCCCGGGGTGTTGAGAATCCCCTAATGAACATCCCAGCAAATGAATGCTGAAATCATGCGCAGATACTTTTTCAGGTTTTCCGGAAATATCTCTGGCAGAGAGGTCATCAAATTCAACCAGTAGCGACCGGTCGCGTGGATCGACATAACAGGCAGCCTCAATAATATTTCCCCGCATGCGCATTTTGCCGGGCGTACTGACAAGACGATGGGTGTCAGCCAAAACCCATGCAGGCGATATGAAGATAAAAAGCAGTAAAATACGCCATCCAGGCATCACCGCATTTCCTTTCAGTTATTCGCAGGAAGGGTTAAGCAGGCGCATAATTGCGCCCGCAGCAGATCGTTACTGGTAGTCGATCTGGAAATTAACGGTGGATTCGAAATCACCCGGCGTTACCGCTGCAGATGCGTTGTTTGCCTGCAGGTAAGCGACGAAATCAATGTCGGTTTCGCCATCGGTAATGTTGACCTGAGAGGCCGCTTTGCCCCATTCCACGTCCTGGTTGCCACTGTCAACCATACCAATGCCCGCGCCCTTTGCAGTACCCGAGGTGAACGCAGCCAGCGCGTTGTTATCGGAATCAATTGTTGCCGGGGTATAGGTCACGGTAGCCGTTTTTGCAACGGTCGTATCACAGCCCTGCAGAACGATTTTGGCATGCTTAACGCCAGCACGTTGGTTGTCTTTTAACTGAGAAGTTGGGATTTCGCCAAAATTTACCTGCACCGGGCTGGATTCTGGGGCCAGACCGCACGCGGAATTAACCAGAGAACCAGTGAAGTGAATTTTACCGTTAGTCGGTTCAACATTTTTTGCAGCGAAAGCAGAAGATGCAGTAAAAGTCATTCCCGCCATCAGCGCACAGGCCACAGCCACGTTTTTCATTTTCATATTACTACTTAACCTTATATCTGTTTTTTGGTTATTCCGACGATCTATTTCCGCAAACAATTTATGCAAGGGAAACCCTGATCTGCAGGCGGCGGTAGTGCATATCCTTGCAAACAATCCATCTCAAGCCACCCCGTATTTTGAACTTCATTGGTATTCCATCCGAAATACCGTCCACAGGTGTTTACGCTGTTTCGGGGCTTATATTAAGTCGACGAAAAAATGACACAATGCAAAAATCCGGTATTAATCAAACTCAGGGAATCGTGTTGTAACACTGTCTGAGGACCGATCGTTTACCTAAAAAATAACCATAAAACACGCAAAATCCAGTGTTAATATCTATTATTAATAGGTTTTATAGAGTTTTTATCTATCAACTATTTTTTTATTTATGCTAAATAATGGGCAAAATGTATTTATGAAAGTTTTGTAAAAATGAATTTGGATATCAAAAGCGAGTAATGACAATAAGATAGTGAATGAGGGGAAGGAGATTGGCGGTGTCTATAAGAGATATTAAAGGATTGTTATATAAATATTAATAAAGCGATCTATGGTACAACCATTTTTTATAAATGAATTATGTTATGCTATTGCTTCCCCCACTCGAATGCGAGATATCCTGCTTTAAAGGAGACATCAGTGATTTCTCATATACCAATAAACAAAATTAAATCCGTAATTATTGGTGATGGCTTAGTTTTCAGACCACATAAAAATACCCTAAAAGACCTGGCATCTGGTGAAATGGCCACATTGAACAATGCGGCAACACAATTACTGCTCTATCTGTTGCAAAATGGTAAAGAGATATCCTCACGCGATGAAATTCTGCTGAATGTTTTCCAGCATAATGGCGCCAGAGCGACGGATGCGAATCTCAACCAGCACATTTCATTTCTCCGCAAAGCAATAACGTCTACGGGCCATCCTGCAGAACTCATCGTCACCATTCCGCGTATGGGATTTCGGATGGGCGACGCCAATATCAATATTCAGCTACTGGAAGAAGCACAAGCGCCTACCAGAATTGCCCATGTTGCATCGACGCCCAGCAAAAAGAAACGAAACCGGTGGCCTGTCGCGATAACAGCGTTAATTACCGGCATCGCCGTAGTAGCGACAGCGTGGTTAACATGGATACCCAATGAAATTGCCATGACGGACGCGGCGATCCTGCGAACAATTGACTACGAGCAATGCCGTGTACATATATTAGGAAACGCTCTCACTGACACCATAACCGAAAAAAAAGCGCTGGATATTTTCAAGTCCGTAGGTATCAACCCCGACTGTTCGCACCCAAAAGATCTGTACCTTAATACCTGGGCGAGCAACCATAATCTGGTTGAGTGGTCGTTTGCCGCTGAATGCGGGCTAAACCTCGGCTATTACCATTGCATCAGCCAGTATCGCCACCATGAGGAATGATATGAAGCAGGAAAGCGATCACTCTCCTTTACTATGGTCAGTCGTAATTGCCATTCTTGGGCTGGCGGCTATCGCTTTTTTTATTATTATCGGGAATGCGAAAAAACAAGAAATCAGTTTTTCCTGTTCTTCGGAATTCACGTCGATACTCGACATCCAAAATACCAAAAAGGAACTCCACGGAATAATGCTGATTACCAGCTACAACTCCGGGCACCTCTCATTGTCAGTACAAGGGAAACTCAAAAGTGATGACGGCGAGTTTGCTGTTAACCGTAAACTATTCTTTCGCTATGCCCGTCCGCTCGGCCATACCGCCGGCGTTTTTATGCTCACCCCCGACGGACGCGAAAAATCCCCGGATGATGAAGCAACGGATGCCATCGATTATCTTTTCTTCGACGCTTACGAACGTGCTGACAAGCTGTATATGCTAAAACACCTGAATGAGGAAACGGTTCTTATCGGCGATAACTTTTCACCCCGCTTCGCCTGCGTGATGAATCACTTCGCGGGTTGATCGCCTTCTGGATATGCGTCGGGTTAAGGATGACCTGATGTGTTGCCCGCCCGAAAGCACAGGCGCGGTCGATATAAGGCATGATAATGGAATTTTTTTGCGGGCTGAAACGACGAAAGCCTGAATCATTTCTGATTCAGGCTTTCTGAATAGTGGCGGAATGGACGGGACTCGAACCCGCGACCCCCTGCGTGACAGGCAGGTATTCTAACCAACTGAACTACCACTCCGCGTTGTGTTCCGCTTGGGAACGAAGCGAATATTACGGATTGCCTCGCACCTCGTCAACGCTTTTTCTCACGTTTTTAATCGTTTGCTGCAAAAATCGCCCGAATGGCCATTTTCCTAAGGTAAACGTACAAACTATGCCCGCCAGAGGCAACTTCCGCCTTTCTTCTGCACCAGGTCAAGACGTGACTCATGAGCCGCTAACTCTTCATCAGTGGCAAAAACAACGCGTAGTTTGCTGGACGGTCTGACAATGCGCTGGATCCCCGTGTCATTCTGCTGCTGGCTATCACCTTCCATTGAAAACGCCATCGTGGTCTGCCCACCGGTCATCATCAGATAAACGTCGGCCAGAATCTGGGCATCGAGCAATGCGCCGTGCAGGGTTCGTTTACTGTTGTCTATCTCATAGCGCGAGCACAACGCATCAAGGCTGTTTCGCTTGCCAGGAAACATTTTCCTCGCCAGCGCCAGGCTATCGGTTATTTTGCAGAATTCGTTCGTCTTCGGAATATCCCGCCTGAGCTTAGCGAATTCGTAATCCATAAAGCCGATATCGAACGATGCGTTATGGATGACCAGTTCCGCGCCGCGAATGTAGTCGAGAAACTCATCGGCTACATCGGCAAACGTAGGTTTATCAAGCAGGAATTCGTCTGCGATTCCGTGTACGCCAAACGCTTCCGGATCCACCAGCCGATCCGGCTTCAGATAAACGTGGAAGTTATTTCCGGTCAGGCGGCGATTGACCACTTCAACCGCACCGATCTCAATGATCTTGTGGCCTTCGTAGTGGGCGCCAATCTGGTTCATACCGGTGGTTTCGGTATCGAGGACGATCTGTCGTGTAATTCCAGTGCTCATAACGGTCATTTATGTCAGACTTATCGTTTGATTTCGATTTGCTAAAACAGGAAGTCTACCAGAGATGCTTAAACAGGTAGAAATTTTCACCGATGGTTCTTGCCTGGGAAATCCAGGGCCAGGTGGTTATGGGGCGATTTTACGTTATCGCGGGCGCGAAAAAACCTTTAGCGAAGGCTACAACCTCACCACCAATAATCGCATGGAGCTGATGGCGGCAATCGTTGCGCTGGAAGCGCTGAAAGAACAGTGTGAAGTGATACTCAGCACGGACAGCCAGTATGTGCGCCAGGGCATAACGCAGTGGATCCACAACTGGAAGAAGCGCGGCTGGAAAACAGCAGATAAAAAACCGGTGAAGAACGTCGATCTGTGGAAACGTCTTGATGCCGCATTGGGGCCGCATCAAATCAAATGGGAATGGGTTAAAGGCCATGCGGGCCATCCGGAAAACGAACGCTGCGATGAGCTTGCGCGCGCCGCAGCCATGCGTCCCTCTCAGGATGATATTGGATATCAGGCTGAGGCTTAAGCGTCCGGTTTACGGTATTGCCGGGTAGCGCCAACGGCCTGGCGGATAGGCGCTTTGCTTTTATTTTGTTTCATCGGATTGAGCGTAAGCGGAATGGTTCGCTTACGCGCAACCACCAGTTGCAAACAGCCCAGTGCAGGAATATGGGCGCTTAACATTTTCCCACCCTTCTTGTTCCAGGGCAGGACATGAAAACGGCTGTAATGCAGCACTTCAAAGTTCAGCAATGAGAGCCAGTCCAACTGGCGCATGAGGGTAAACATCCGGCTGTTATAGGGTGATGTCTTGCGCAATATGGGTACCAGCTTACGCAGTCCCATCAGGCTTAACGGGTTAAAGCCGCTCAAAATCAACCAACCGTCATCAATCAGCACGCGATCGGCTTCACGCAGTAGGCGATGCGGATCGGAACACCACGGTAGCGTATGCGCTAACAAACAGACATCTACGGACTTATCGGCAAAGGGAAGATGTAAAGGATCGGCCGTTACCTGTATGGGAGAGCCTTGCAAAGAAACATTTACCTGATGAGAAACCGCGCACGCTTCAGAATCGATTTCTGCGCTTAAATTACCAATCTTAAGCAGATGAAATCCGTACATTTTTGCAAACCACGGGTTAAGCTGATGCTCCAGCGCCTGACGATAGTGTTCGCCCCAGGGTAAATCACCCCAGCTAACGGGCGCTACGACAGTTTGAGGGATCCTTGCCGGTTTCATCACAACCTTCCGTTACGCATTGAGAGGTAATCTATGAATCTTAACAGTATTCCTGCATTTCAGGACAATTACATCTGGGTCCTGTCGAATAATGACAAACATTGTCTGATTGTGGACCCGGGTGAAGCAGCTCCCGTGCTGAAAGCCATTGCAGAACATAACTGGGTTCCCGAAGCCATTCTGCTGACCCACCATCATCAGGATCACGTGGGCGGCGTAAAAGAGCTACTGCAACATTTCCCACACATAGTGGTATACGGACCAGCTGAAACGCAAGATAAGGGAACGACGCATATAGTCGAAGATGGCGATATTGCACTCGTTTTGGGGCATGAATTTACGGTAATTGCCACTCCGGGTCACACTTTAGGACATATCTGTTACTTTAGTCATCCTTATCTGTTTTGTGGCGACACGCTCTTTTCTGGAGGCTGCGGCCGGCTTTTTGAAGGCACCCCATCCCAAATGTATCAATCACTTAAAAAACTAAACTCACTTCCTGACGACACATTGATTTGTTGCGCACATGAATACACATTAGCAAATATGAAGTTTGCTTTAAGCATTCTGCCGCACGATTCGTTCATAAATGAATATTATCGTAAAGTTAATGAGTTACGCGTAAAAAAACAAATGACACTACCCGTAATTCTGAAAAATGAGCGACGAATTAATCTTTTTTTGAGAACAGAAGATGTTGATTTAATTGATGAAATCAACAAAGAAACAATATTGCAACAACCTGAAGAGCGTTTTGCCTGGTTAAGGTCAAAGAAAGATACGTTCTGACAATTCCGGGTTGCCTTTTGAAAACTTCGCCGTTATGATCGGTCGTCTTTTAAGCAACTATTGACACACACATGAAGGCAAAAGCGATATTACTCGCCTCTGTCCTGCTTGTTGGGTGCCAGAATACTGGTAACGTCCAACAACACGCACAGAGCCTTTCTGCAGCTGGTCAAGGGGAAGCAGGAAAGTTTACAAGTCAGGCGCGATGGATGGACGACGGAACATCTATCGCTGCTGATCAAGATTTGTGGGCTTTCATTGGTGACGAGCTAAAGATGGGAATTCCGGAAAACAACCGGATTCGCGAACAGAAACAGAAGTATTTACGCAATAAGAGCTATCTCCACGATGTAACTTTACGGGCAGAGCCGTATATGTACTGGATAGCCGGGCAGGTTAAGAAACGTAACATGCCAATGGAACTGGTACTACTACCCATAGTGGAGAGCGCTTTTGATCCTCACGCAACGTCTGGCGCCAATGCCGCAGGTATTTGGCAGATCATTCCGAGCACGGGGCGCAATTATGGTTTAAAACAGACCCGCAATTATGATGCACGTCGCGACGTTGTGGCTTCCACCACCGCCGCACTGGACATGATGCAGCGTCTGAACAAGATGTTTGATGGCGACTGGCTGCTGACCGTTGCTGCTTATAATAGCGGTGAAGGTCGTGTCATGAAGGCAATTAAAACGAACAAAGCCCGTGGAAAACCCACTGACTTCTGGTCGTTGCCATTGCCTCAGGAAACGAAGCTATACGTGCCCAAAATGCTGGCATTGAGCGATATACTCAAAAACAGCAAACGCTATGGCGTGCGTCTGCCAACAACAGACGAAAGCCGCGCGTTGGCGCGTGTTCGCCTGAGTAGCCCGGTTGAAATGGCTCAGGTTGCGGATATGGCGGGGATTTCCGTCAGCAAGCTGAAGACCTTTAATGCAGGCGTGAAAGGCTCCACGTTGGGTGCTAGCGGCCCGCAATATGTGATGGTGCCAAAGAAGCATGCAGAGAAGCTGCGTGAGTCTCTGGCTTCAGGCGAAATTGCAGCCGTGCAGTCAACGCTGGTTGCGGATAACACGCCGCTGAACAGCCGTAGCTACAAAGTTCGCTCTGGCGATACGCTTTCTGGCGTCGCTTCACGTCTTGGCGTGAGCACCAATGACCTTAAGCAGTGGAATAATCTGCGCGGGTCGTCGCTGAAAGTGGGCCAGAATCTGACCGTGGGCGCAGGTACCAGCGCACAGCGTCTGGCGAACAACAGCGATAGCATCACCTATCGTGTGCGTAAAGGCGACTCGCTGTCAAGCATTGCCAAACGCCACGGGGTTAACATCAAGGATGTGATGCGCTGGAATAGCGATACGAATAATCTACAGCCTGGCGATCAGCTAACGTTGTTTGTGAAAAACAACGACATGCCGGACTCCTGATAGCATTGTAGAAATGAAGGCACTGGTTTCCCCCCAGTGCCTTTTTTATTTATCCCGCTTTATGTGCCTCAACCATTATCGTGTCGCTGGTAAATGAGCCATCCTCCTGTAACGCAAAGTAGGCTTTCACTTGTGCAGAAGCACTTTGTTGATATACGCGAATCGCGTCGCTCAACGCTGCAGGCGTGCGCATCCGCGCCACCCACGAACTGTACTCCAGCGCCAGACGATCGGTTAACACAGTATCGGCAATCAGGTTAGCGTCGTTGATTAACGACAGCCACTCTCCGCTGGAATAGTTGCGTACGTGTGAGGTATCGCGTAACGCTTCTACAGTTTGCAACCAGATATCACGCACAGGATGGCCCGGCGACATCACATCCATCACAATCAGCACACCGCCGGGCTTCAGAATGCGGTTCACTTCCCGCAGGGCGCGACCGACATCATTCCAGTGATGCGCAGAATAACGGCTAATCACCACGTCAAATTCGTTATCTTCAAATGGCAGACTTTCGGCATATCCCTGCCGCGTGGCGATATTATCCAGACCTCTGCCTTTTGCCGCCTCAGCGACCACCTCAAGCATTTGCGAGGATAAATCATACGCCACCACCTGCCTTACGTGTTGCGCGGCCACAAAGCTGGCATGCCCCGCTCCGCATCCCATATCCAAAACGTGGGCTCGCGGAAATGCCGACAACCTTTCCCCCAGACGTTGCAAGTCACGGCCAGAGGCGTGCACCGCACTGGTTAAGTAGGCATTCGCCTGAGAGCCAAACTGTTTTTCGACATTGTCATGGTGAGAGCGTGTTGTCATTGTGTTGTCCTTCGGTTGTTGTGAAATAGGAAGGGCAACCATCACAGGCCTGCCCTACGGCAGACCTGACACACCGTTATTGTTCAGGTTTGCCGGGACTGAATTCAACGAGTAGCGGGTTGTGGTCGGAGGCGCGGGTGACCAGCACAGAGGCTTCACTCACGTTCAGACCGCGATAGAACACAAAGTCGAGAGGACGACCAAACGCGCGGCGGCGCTGATCGTCGGTAAAGCGCACCTGGCGCAGCGACATTTCACGCGCAAAGCGGTACAGCGCATTCATCCGTCGGCGGCTCCAGGCATTAAAATCACCGGCCATGATCACCGGACCGCTGTGATGAGCAATCTGATCGCCAATGGGAAGTAACTGCTTACTATAAACATCAACGCCAAGGCTAAAGTTAACCGCGTGGATATTCACCACCATTAATAACCGAGAGTCAGGCAGCGGATACACCGTTACCAGAGCCGATTTCGCCAGCCGTAAAATAGGCTCACGCTCGCGCAATGGACAACAGTAAACAGGATGGGCAGCAGAGAGCGTCATGACGCCAGAGGGATGCTGAGGCAACACAAAGGCGGGAACCTGGTCGGCAGCAAGATAGTTAGCGGTCGCAAACTGCACCAGTTCAGGCGTGGTTTGTGCTTCCTGCAATAACACCAGATGCGCGTCTTTGCCAAAATTCTTCAGCACCGACTGCCATTCTGCGCGCTGCTGTTTAAAAATATTCCATACCAGCACGCGAATGCGATCTTCACTGCTTAACGGTACGCCTGCAGGTAATGCCTGGCCAATATGCGCAAACGACCCCGGCGGTAAAATCCGCTCGGCGGGTTGTCCGGCAACATAACGCATGGCATAGGTGTTTTTTCGCACTTTAGACTTTCAAACCTCTGTAACGTCAACCAGTCCGCAGCCGGACTGGTTCTTCTGTTATAGGGATTTTAGCACTCACTTTCAACGAACAATTGCAGTTTGTTTTGTAAGTGGGCGCTTACATCCGTGATTTACCCCAGAGCAACGCGCGTGGGCTTATCAAGACGACCGCTGAGCCCCATCAGCAGGAAAGCCACCAGAACAATGAGTGCACCAATCCACGGTGTCTGCGCCAAACCATAATGCTCGACCGTTTGTCCGCCAATCACTGAACCCAGTGCAATACCGATGTTAAACGCCGCAATGTTCAGCCCTGAGGCCACATCAACAGCATTAGGCGTAAATTGTTCCGCTTTCTGTACCACGTAGACCTGTAGCCCCGGTACGTTACCAAAGGCAAAGATCCCCATAACCAGAATGGTAGCCAGCGCGGCGTACTGCGTGGAGGCTGTCACCTGGAAGACCATCAATAGAACAAACAGCGCGGCGAAAATGAATTTCAACGCCGGAACCGCACCATGCTTATCCGCCAACTTACCGCCCCAGATATTGCCGATAGCGACTGATACACCGTAACCCAGTAAGATCCAGCTTACTGCTGCCGGGGAGAATCCGGCCAGATCCTGCATCATCGGTGCCAGAAAGGTAAATGCAGTAAACACGCCGCCGTAGCCCAGCGCCGTAACGGCGTAAATCAGCAACAGACGAGGATGAGTCAGCACCTTCACCTGGTCGCGAATGCTGGCGGCAGCCCGACCGGGAATGTTAGCCGGGATCAGTAGCTGGCTACTAATCAGCGCAATCACACCTAACATTGATACTGCCAGGAAAGTCTCACGCCAGCCAAAGTGCTGACCGATAAACGTACCCAGCGGTACGCCGGTTACCAGCGCCACCGTTAAGCCGCCGAACATAATGGCGATGGCGGAAGCCGCTTTCTCTTTTGGCACCAGACTTGTCGCGATAGTAGAGCCAATCGAGAAGAATACGCCGTGTGCCAGCCCTGTCAGCAGACGAGCGACAATGAGTGTCATATACCCGGGTGCCTGCCATGCCAGCAAATTCCCCGCCGTAAACAGAACCATCAGCGCAACCAGCAACTGTTTGCGTGGCAGGCTGCCAGTCAGAGCGGTCAGTACCGGTGCACCAATCGCCACACCCAGCGCATAGATTGAAACCAGCATCCCGGCGGAAGGTAACGAGATCGCCAGTTGTTGAGCGATGGTCGGCACCAGGCCCACAATCACAAACTCAGTCGTGCCTATAGCGAAGGCACTTATTGTTAGTGCAAATAAAGCGAGAGGCATAAATAACTCCGTAACATCAGTAATCAGATGACACGCAGTATGCCGGGATGCTTTAATAACAAAAATATTCAAAATCTCAATATAATTTTGCGTCAGGTGCAAAAATGAAGGCAACCTCAGAAGAACTTGCGATTTTTGTGGCCGTTGTGGAAAGCGGCAGCTTCAGTCGGGCGGCAGAACAGCTCGGTCAGGCTAATTCCGCGGTCAGTCGGGCGGTAAAAAAGCTGGAGATGAAGCTGGGCGTAAGTCTGCTTAATCGCACGACCCGACAACTGAGCCTCACTGAAGAAGGAGAGCGTTACTTCAGGCGTGTGCAGCAGATACTGCAAGAGATGGCAGCAGCAGAAACAGAAATCATGGAGTCGCGCAACACCCCGCGCGGTCTGCTGCGTATTGATGCGGCAACGCCGGTAATGCTGCATTTCCTGATGCCGCTGATCAAACCGTTCCGTGAGCGGTATCCCGAGATGACATTGTCTCTTGTCTCCTCAGAAACGTTCATCAATCTTATTGAACGAAAAGTGGATGTCGCGATACGAGCAGGTACGCTGACTGACTCGAGTCTGCGTGCACGTCCGTTATTTACCAGCTATCGTAAGATTATCGCTTCACCGGACTATATTGCCCGTTTTGGCAAGCCAGAGACCGTCGAACAGTTAAAACAGCATCTGTGTCTGGGATTTTCCGAACCCGTTTCACTCAATACCTGGCCGATTGCCTGTAGTGACGGACAGCTCCATGAGGTCGAGTGTGGGATTTCTTCCAACAGTGGGGAAACGTTAAAACAGCTTTGTCTGAGTGGTAACGGTATCGCATGTCTTTCAGATTATATGATTGATAAAGAGATCGCGCAGGGAGAACTGGTGGAACTGCTGGCGGATAAGCGTCTGCCAGTAGAAATGCCTTTCAGCGCCGTTTACTACAGCGATCGTGCGGTCAGTACACGTATTAGGGCATTTATAGATTTTTTAAGTGAATATATAAGAACAGCTCCCGAAGGAGCTGTGAAAGAGGGTTAAAGAGTACAAAGGATTGGGCAATTAATCCCAGGCAGGAGCGAGGCCTTCCGGGCTAACCAGGCGATCGTTGCAATCCAGTGCCGCGATCGCTTTTTTATCTTCGGCATCCAGATGCAGGTCCTGCGCCAGCAGGTTGCTTGCCAGATTTTCACGCCTGGTAGAAGAAGGGATAACGGAGTAACCTTCATCCATTGCCCATGCCAGAATAACCTGCGCCGGGGTTGCGTTATGTTTAGCGGCAATGCGCGCAATCACTTCATCTTTCAGTGCTTTACCGTAAGCCAGCGTCATGTAAGAGGTGATGTGGATACCGTGCGCCTTCGCCCAGTCGACCACATTACGGCTCTGCAGATACGGAGACAGCTCAATCTGGTTGGTCGCGATATTGTCTGCGCCTACTGCGGCAATGGCTTTTTCCATCAACGGAATGGTGAAGTTTGAGATACCAATTTCACGAGTCAACCCCTGGTGTTTGGCTTCAAGCAGCGCCTGCATGAACTCCTCAACAGATACCGCATCGCCCGGAGATGGCCAGTGGATCAGCGTCAGATCGACATAATCTGTACGCAGTTTCTTCAGGCTTTCTTTCAGGCTTGGGATCAATTTGTCTTGGCTAAGATTTTCAATCCAGATCTTGGTGGTGATATACAGCTCGTTACGCGGTACGCCGCTTTCAGCAATCGCCTGACCAACAGCCGCTTCATTATCATAGATTTGCGCAGTGTCGACAGCACGGTAGCCCAGCTCTAGCGCCGTTTTAACGGAAGCGATAACTACGTCGTCTTTCAGGCGGAAAGTACCTAAACCGAATGCAGGGATAGTCATAGAATTCCTCTTTTTAATCACTATGTTCGTTAACTAAGAGGATTATGACCATCAGTTCTTTATAGAAAAAGAGTGATAAATGCAGAGGATTTTTGCGGATTCAGCAATAATTAAATGCAGGCAAAGAAAAAGCCCTGAGCTAATGCTCAGGGCTCTTAATAAGTGGCGGAACGGACGGGACTCGAACCCGCGACCCCCTGCGTGACAGGCAGGTATTCTAACCAACTGAACTACCG